>JANOLA010000360.1:0-2067 GCA_031419535.1 Burkholderiales bacterium
GTGCGCGGGGTGTGCGCGGGGTGTACGTTCAGCGCGGCAGCGAATTGACTTCGTTCTCCCACTTTGCGATCAGCCGCCGGCGCTCGGCACTGGCGCCGTACTTGGCATAGTCGTAGTCGATGAATTTGATCTTCTTGAAGTCGGGCACGCGCGGGTCGACCTTGGCCGCCTTGTTGCTCGGCAACTGGAACTGTTTGGCCGCGGCGCCGAGTTCCTGCGACGGGGCGGTGAGCGCCCATTCGTAGAAACGCTTGGCGGCGTCCAGGTTGCGCGCGCCCTTGATGATTGACATCGAGCCGATCTCCGCGCCCGTGCCTTCCGCGGGCGTGATGGTCTCGACCGGGAAGCCCTGCATTTTTTCGCCCGGGCCGTCGTGCACGAAGCTGATGCTGAGCGTGGCTTCGCCGCGCGCCACAGCCTTGATCGGGCCGGTGCCGCTGCGCGTGTAGGTCTGGATGTTCTTGTGCAGGCCCTTCATGTAGTCGAAGGCCTTGTCCTCGCCCATCAGTTGCACCAGTGTGGCGACCATCGTGTATGCGGTGCCGCTGGAGGCCGGATTCGCGACCTGGATCTCGCCTCTGAACTCCGGCTTGAGCAAATCGGCCCAGGTCTTGGGCACGGCGAGCTTTTTCTTCGCCAGCAACTCGGGGTTGTAGCCAAAGCCCAGCGGCCCCGAGTAGATGCCCACCGTCTTGAACTTGCTCTGTGCGGCCTGCTGCTGCGCCCAGGCATGCAACTGCGGCAGCGACGGGCTCTTGTACTCGACCGTCAAGTCCTGCTCGGCGGCTTGCAGGTGCGGGTCGCCGGTGCCGCCGAACCAGATGTCGGTCTTCGGGTTGGCGCGCTCGGCGATCAATTGCGCCAGCGCTTCGCCCGAGCCCTTCAGCGACATGTTGACCTTGGCCCCCGTGGTGCGCGCGTACACCGTCTGGAGCAGGTTGCACCACTCGGCCTGCACGGAACAGATGATGTTGACCTGTTGCTCCTGCGCCTGCGTGCTGCCAACAGCGGCCAGCAAGGTCAGCAAGGCGAATCTCTTCTTCATGGTTTGTCCCCTTCGAAAACAAATTGAGAAACCGCGCCGTGCCGGCGCGCGACCGCGTTCGGATCTGAGCATTACCCGCGCGCGCGGCGCCGCGTGCGATCAAGCCACCATGCGGTCCGCCTGTACCGCCTGCACCGCCGGCGCAGCCTGCGCACGTGCCACGCGCGCCAACTCCATTCCGGCCACATAGCCGAACGTCAGCGCCGGCCCGAGCGTGATGCCGGCGCCCGGGTAGTTGCCGCCCATCACGCTCGCCGCGTCGTTGCCCACGGCGTACAGGCCCTTCACGACCTGGCGCTCGCGCGTCAGCACACGGCACGATGCGTCGGTGGCCAGGCCAGCGAAGGTGCCGATCTCGCCGATGACGATTTTGATGGCGTAGAACGGGCCGGTCTGAATCGGCGCCATGCAGGGGTTGGGCGCCACCAGCGCGTCGCCCTGGTAGCGGTTGTAGGCCGTGCTGCCTTTGGCGAATTGCGTGTCGGTGCCGGTCGCGGCATCGCGGTTGAAGGTCTGAACCTGGCGCTGCAAGTTGGCCGCCGGCACGCCGATGGTCGACGCCAATTCATCCAGCGTGCGGCCGCGTTTCAGATAGCCCGACTTCAAATACTTGCCGATCGGCAGCGGGAACTTGGCGACGCTGCCCAGGCCGTACTCGCGCAGGTGGTGGTGGTCGCAGATGAGCCAGGCGCTGAACTCGGGCAGGTGTTTGGCCTTGCAGGTCTTGACGAGGTCTTGCACGAAGTCGTGGTACGACAGGGCCTCGTTCGTGAAGCGCTCGCCGTCGGCGGTGATCGCGATCACGCCGGGCTTGGCACGGTCGATGAAATGCGGCATCACGCCTTGGCTGCCGTCTTTGCGCGGCACCACCGACGTCGGGCACCACGCGCCGGCATTGGGAATGCTCGGGTCCACCCAACCGCCGGCCGATTCGCCCAGCCGCAGACCGTCGCCCGTGTTGAGTTCGGGTGACGGCGTGAAGTGCTCGCGCCCGGTGGGGGCGTGCGGGAACAGAAGCTTGC
>JANOLA010000361.1:0-3874 GCA_031419535.1 Burkholderiales bacterium
GCGATCAGATCCGTGCGCAGCAGCACGAGCAACACGAGTGCGAGCAGACCCACGCTCAGCGCCGACACCTGCACCACGGCAAATGCCGGCCGCGCGGCGATCTGGCGCGTGGCCAGGATCAACCAGCGCGGCGCCCCCGCATCGGGAACGACACGGCGCAACAGCAACACCGCGCCCCAGCTCAGCAGCGCGAACAGCGCCACGGCGGCGGCAAAACCGCCCACCGCGATCAAGCCGAGCTTCAGATCGCTGGCGACCGCCATCAACAAGCCGACGAATCCCGCGACACCGGCGCCGAGCACGGCCAGCGAAGCCGGTTTCAACCCGCCCACGTCGCGCCGGATCACGCGCAGCGGCGGCACGCGCGCTAGCTGCAGCACGGGCGGCAGGCCAAAGCCCATCAACAAGGTCAGGCCCACACCCAGGCCGAAGAGCGCGGGCCACAGGCTCGCCGCGGGCAGTTGCGAATCGACCAGTCCCGCGAGCAGCCAGACGAACACGTAGTGCACGCCAAAACCCAGCAGCACACCGCCGATGCTCGCGGCGACACCGATCGCCGCGAATTGAACGAGGTATTGCAGCGCGATGCCGCGCTGCGAAGCGCCGAGCACGCGCTGCATGGCGCAATCGTCGAGGTGCCGGTCCGCGAAATCGCGCGCCGCGATGCCCACCGCCACGGCAGCCAACAGCGCGGCGAGCAGCGCAACGAGGTTCAGAAACTTCTCGGCCCGGTCCAGCGTCTGGCGCATTTCGGGCCGGCCGTTGCCGAGCGACTCGACGCGCAGGCCGCGCAGCGTCTCGCTCTTGACCTGCTCTTCTGCCCACACAACGAAGGCACGCACCGGTGCGTCGTCATTGCCCGGCGCGGCCACCGCCAGGCGATACGTGACGCGGCTCGCGGGCTGCACCAGGCCGGTGGCTTCGAGGTCGGCCAGATTCAGCATCACGCGTGGCGCGAAGCTCATGAAACCCGCGCCGCGATCGGGCTCGATCACGATCACCTTGGCGATCTTCAGGCTCGCGTCGCCGAGCAGGAGCGGGTCGCCGATCTTCAGGTTCAGCGCATCGAGCAAGGCCGGGTCGACCCACACGCTGCCGACTTCGGGCGCGCGCGCCAGGCTCTGCTGCGGCGTTCCGGGGCCGGCGTTCACGCCGAGGCGGCCGCGCAGCGGATACGCATCGCTCACCGCCTTCACAGCGACCAGGCGCGACGCACCGCCTTGGCGCTCAGTCGCCCGGCCCATGCTCGGAAACGACGTTGTCGTGGCCGTCGCCAAGCCGAGTTCACGCGCCTTCGCGGTGAACGTCGGCGGCGCGGGCTGGTCGCTCGCGACGATCGCGTCACCACCGAGCATCTGCCGCGCATCGCGCGCCAGTCCGTTGTTGATGCGGTCGGCAAAGAAACCCACCGCGGTGAGCGCGGCCACCGCGAGCATCACGGCGACGATCAACAGTCGCAACTCGCCGGCGCGGAAGTCGCGCGCGGTTTGGCGCCAGGCGAGGCGCCAAATGGAGGGGGGCCGGCGCGTGAACGCGGCCGCTGGGGCAATGGAAGTACTCATGACGCGACTATGCCTTTGTTCGATTGACCGTGCACAGCGCCGTCCTGCGCCGGCGTTGCTACCCGGCCTCGCGGCGGGTGGGTCATTGCAACGGCATTAAGATCGACCCGATCTCAGGTGTCCCCACCGCGCGGATGTTCCGGCGCAAGAACGACGCCGCAACCCAGCAACAGCACCGCAGGCATGTGACATGGCAGTTTCGCACCGCGTCGTTTTTCTCGACAGCGCCTCGCTGAAGGCGAAGGTGCGCAAACCCGCGCAGGCCGAGAGCTATGTCGAGCACGAAAAGACCTCGGCCGACGAGCTGCTCGCCAAGCTCGCTGGCGCGACGGTGTGCATCACCAACAAGGTGCCACTGCGCGCCGCGACGCTCGCGCAGCTGCCCGAGCTGAAGATGATCGCCGTGGCCGCCACCGGCTACGACGTGATCGACGTGGCGTACTGCAAGACGCACGGCATCGCGGTGGCGAACATCCGCAACTACGCGGTGCACACGGTGCCCGAGCATGCGTTCGCGCTGATCCTGAATTTGCGCCGCAACATCCTGGCCTACCGGCAAGACGTGGAGGCCGGCGTCTGGCAGAAGAGTGACCAGTTCTGCTTCTTCACGCACCCGATCGGCGACCTGCATGGCGCCACGCTCGGCATCGTGGGCGAGGGCGCAATCGGCCAGGGCACCGCGGCGATCGGGCGCGGCTTCGGCATGAACGTGCTCTTTGCCGACCACGAGCCGCCGAAGATGCCCGGTGTCGAGTTCACGCCGCTGGCGCGGGTGCTGGCCGAGAGCGACGTGATCTCGCTGCATTGCCCGCTGACGCAACAGACGCGCAACCTCATCAGCTACGCGCAGATGCAGGCGATGAAGCGCAGCGCGCTGCTGATCAACACCTCGCGCGGCGGTCTCGTGGATGAAGCCGCGCTGATTCGCGCGCTCGACGAGGGCCTGATCGCCGGCGCCGGCTTCGACGTGATCACCACCGAGCCACCAACGAGCGGTCACCCGCTGCTCGACGTGCGGCGGCCGAACTTCATCCTCACACCGCACGTGGCCTGGGCCTCGGACAACGCGATGCAGTTCCTGGCCGATCAGCTCATCGACAACATCGACAAGTGGGCCGCGGGCTCGCCGCAGCACCTCGTCAGCTGAGGCTGTGAAGATATGAATCACAGGCCCTGACCGCAATTCCGTCATGAACAAGCCCTTGCCCCCCATCTTCGTCTCCCACGGCTCGCCGATGATCGCGCTGGAACCCGGCGCGGCGGGCGAATTCATGATGCGTCTTGGCCCCGCCATCGACGCAGCGTTCGGGCGGCCGAAAGCGATCGTCGCGATCTCGGCGCACACTGCCGCTCGTGCCCATGTGCTGCTCGCCGCGCCCAGGCACGAAGCGGTGTACGACTTCGGCGGCTTCGACCCCAAGCTCTTCACGCTGCGCTACGACGCTCCCGGCGCGCCCGAGCTCGCGCCGAAGGTCGCCGCGCTGCTGGAAGCTGAGGGCTTGAGCGCCCACAGCGTCGATCAAGGCGGCCTGGACCATGGCAACTGGACCGCGCTGCGCTACATCTATCCGAAGGCCGACGTGCCCGTGCTGCCTCTCGCCTTCGTGCCGAGCGAGAACCCCGCAGCGCAATTCGCGCTCGGCGCCGCGCTCGCGCCTCTGGCTGAACAAGGCGTGCTCGTGTTCGGCACCGGCAGCATCACGCACAACCTGCGTCGCGTGTTCGCCGGCGGCAGCCTGCACCCTGAGCCGAACCAGCCCGAAATCGCCGAGAGCCGAGCCTTCCGCAACTGGATGCACGCGCGCAGCGAGGAGCGCCATTGGGACGCCCTGTTCGACTACCGCAAACGCGCGCCGCACGCGGTGGACATGCACCCCACCGACGAGCACCTGCTGCCCTGGTACGTGGCGGCCGGCGCGGGCGGCCGAGACGCGGCGCCGCTGCGGCTGCACGAAAGCGCGACGCTGGGTTGCCTGGGCATGGATGCGTACGCGTTCGGGCCGCAGGCGCAGCGTCTGCACGAGGCTTTGTTGCCAGCCGCGGCTCCGGCCTGAGAGACTGAGAGTTGTTCAGTCTTGCTCCCTCTCCCGCAAGCGGGAGAGGGAGGAAATTCAGCGGCGGCGAAAAAGTCTCAGCCTCGTCTTCGCCCCCGTCACCTACTTCAACTTCAAGCGTACTTGCTCGCCGCCGCACGGCGGAACTTCATCGCGTAGACGTAGCGGTTTTCCGGGTGCACGGTGCGCGTGGCCTGCAGCAGTTCACCGTCGGCGGCGAGGTAGCGCCGGATCAGCAGCAAGGCCGGGCTGTCCACC
>JANOLA010000362.1:0-2315 GCA_031419535.1 Burkholderiales bacterium
CCGAAGTCGCTGCTGCGTGCGAAGGACGCGACGTCGCCGCTCACCGAGTTCACGAAGGGCGAGTTCAGGACGGTGATCGCCGAGACGAGCACGGAGGTGAACGCTGAGAAGGTGAAACGTGTGATCGCCTGCTCGGGCAAGGTCTACTACGACCTGGTCAAGGCGCGGGCCGAGCAGAAGAACACGGACGTCGCGATCCTGCGCGTCGAGCAGCTCTACCCGTTCCCGCACCGCGCGTTCGCTGCGGAGATGAAGAAGTACCCGGCGGCGACGGAAGTGGTGTGGTGCCAGGACGAGCCGCAAAACCAGGGCGCCTGGTTCTTCGTGCAGCACTACATCCACGAGAACATGAGCGAAGGGCAAAAGCTCGGCTACGCCGGCCGCCCTGCTTCGGCCTCGCCTGCGGTGGGCTATGCGCACTTGCACCAGGAGCAGTTGCGCGCCTTGCTCGAACAGGCGTTCGGCAAGCTCAAGGGTTTCGTGCTCTCCAAGTAGTCGGCGTGCGCGCACTTCGGTGGCGATCGCGCGCCCGTGCAACCCCGCAAGCCGGCAACCCCTGCATCCCTTAGGCCGCGCGACTCGCGGCGCGGCCCAACAACCAGAGGTTTGAGATGGCAATCGTTGAAGTGAAGGTTCCGCAACTGTCGGAGTCGGTGGCCGAGGCCACCTTGCTGCAATGGAAAAAGCAGCCGGGCGAGCCGGTGGAGATGGATGAAATCCTGGTCGAGATCGAGACCGACAAAGTCGTTCTCGAAGTGCCTGCACCGGCCTCGGGGGTGATGGCGCAGCACGTGAAGAAAGACGGCGAGAGTTGCTTGGCCGAAGAGGTGATCGCGCGCATCGACACCGAAGCGGTGGCGAAGGCTGGGGCGCCGTCGAAGGTGGCGCCGTCGGCCGCGCCCGCCGCGGCAACGGCCAAGGCCGGCGCTGGTGCTGCCGGCGCGACGGCGATGCCAGCCGCCGCGAAGCTGATGGCCGACAACCAGCTCGCGCCGGGCTCGGTGCCCGGTACCGGCAAGGACGGCCGGATCACGAAGGGCGACGTGTTGGCCGCGATCGAAGGCGGGGCCCGGCCCGTGGCCGCGTCGGCTCCCGCGGCGGCGCCCGCTGGGGCGGCTCCCATCGCGGCAGGTCCTGCCGCAAGACCCTTGCCGGCGGTGGCCGCTCCCACGGCCGCGGCGCGCGGCGACCGCCCCGAACAGCGTGTGCCGATGAGCCGGCTGCGCGCCCGGGTGGCGGAGCGACTGCTGCAATCGCAGGCGATGAACGCCATCCTCACCACGTTCAACGAGGTGAACATGGCGCCGGTGATGGAAATGCGCAAGCGCTTCCAGGAGAAATTCGAGAAGGAACACGGCACGAAGATCGGCTTCATGAGCTTCTTCGTGAAGGCGGCGGTCGCCGCGCTGAAGAAGTACCCGGTGCTCAATGCGTCGGTGGACGGCAACGACATCGTCTACCACGGCTACTTCGACATCGGCATCGCGGTCGGCTCGCCGCGCGGCCTGGTCGTGCCGATCCTGCGCAACGCGGATCAGATGAGTTTTGCCGACATCGAAAAGAAGATCGCCGAGTACGGCAAGAAGGCGGTCGAGGGCAAGCTCTCGCTCGATGAGCTGACCGGCGGCACGTTCTCGATCAGCAACGGCGGCGTGTTCGGCTCGATGCTGTCCACGCCCATCATCAACCCGCCGCAGTCGGCGATCCTCGGCGTGCACGCGACCAAGGAACGCGCCGTCGTCGAGAACGGCCAGGTGGTGGTGCGCCCGATCAATTACCTCGCGATGTCGTATGACCACCGCATCATCGACGGCCGCGAGGCCGTGCTCGGCCTGGTGGCGATGAAAGAAGCGCTGGAAGACCCGGCGCGGTTGCTGTTCGACATCTGAAGCATCGGAAAGCTTTCGCCATGAGCACATCTTTCGACGTGGTGGTGATCGGCGCCGGCCCAGGTGGCTACATCGCGGCGATTCGCGCGGCGCAGCTCGGCTTCAGCACGGCGTGCATCGACGAATGGAAGAACGCGCAGGGTGGCCCGGCGCTAGGTGGCACCTGCACGAATGTGGGCTGCATTCCGAGCAAGGCGCTGTTGCAGTCGAGCGAAAACTACGAACACGCCGGGCACCACTTCGCCGAGCATGGCATCGGCATCAAGGAGCTGAGCCTCGATGTGACCAAGAGGCTCGGCCGCAAAGAGCGCATCGTCAAGCAGAACAACGACGGAATCCTGTACCTGTTCAAGAAGAACAAGGTCAGCTTCTTTCACGGCCGGGGCTCGTTCGTTAAGGCGGGCGATGCGGGCTATGAAATCGCGG
>JANOLA010000363.1:0-2286 GCA_031419535.1 Burkholderiales bacterium
AGTTGTTGCTTGAGGAAAGACGAAACGGCCAACAAGTGGGTGGCGCCGTGAAACAGTCTGCGATCGAGCCACTTGGCCAACGGCAACAGCAAACGACTTCGCGGTCGAACCAGCGGTGTCAGGCAGGTGTAGTTGACCTCGAGAACGAGTGGCACGGCGCGTCGTCGCGCCAGCCACAGGCCGGCGAATCCGAAAATCGCGTAGCGCTCGTACACGCCGTGAATCGAGCCCGCCGGAAAGCGCCGCAGTCCCTCGATCGACGCCTTCACGCTGTAAGCGATCTCGAGCAGCTCGAAGAGGATCTCGGGAAGGCGCGCGCCCAGACCCGCCAGGCGCCCCTGGGTTGCGCCGTTGCCCTCGACGCGTGGACTGACATGCTCGATGAAGTCTCCGACCGGCGAAAGCATTTCGACGCCATGCCCCAGCTTGCGCATCCCCTGCACGATCTGCCCGATGTGGACAGCCTCGACCCCAGTGCCGCGCGTGCGATGCGCATAGACGATCCTCATGCCAACCCTCGATTCAATGCTTGCGCCATGCGGGCGCGCCGCGTACCTGGCCGGCTGCCTCGACAACTCGCAGATCATTGCAGCGCTTCGCGGTAAATGCGCGCCGCCAGGCGCGACATTGCGGGCGCCGCGCGAAACAAGTCACGATGAGTCCGCCTCTAAGGCTGGGCTTGGCTTCGCGCTCGCTGGGCCGATGCGGCCGCTTGCTCGAGCATTGCCCGGGTTTGCTTCGCGATGACGTCCAGCTCGCGCAGCGAATCGTCGGAGTAGAAATGCAGCCGACAGCCGATATGGTGCGCCACATACATCGCGCACAGAGCCTGAGAGGCCTCGATCGGCAAGCCGACGGCGGCCGAATAGCGCTGCAGCATCGAGCGTTCGCCGGTGTGTCGTCGATCGAGCAGGAGCAAGTCGCGCAGCGCGTCGAGATGTTCCTCGCCGCGAATCAAGCGGTTGTAGAACAGCAGGTAGAGCGGGTCGAGCAGCGGCAAACCCGGCCCCTGCGCCAACTCCCAGTCGATGACGCCGGTGAGCTGGCGCCGAGACGGGTCGTACATGACGTTCTCGACCTTGTAGTCCCCGTGCATCCAAACCGTCGGCAACGTCGTGCCCACGACGCACTGGCGCAGGGGCGCATCCCAGGCGGCCAGCTCAGCGGCCACGGACGGATTTCGCGTTTGCGCGGCTTCGAGCAAGGACCCGAAGAAGCGGCGATAGTGCGCTTCGTCGATCAAGACGCGCTGCGATGAAGCGCGGTGCAAGTCGACAACGAAGTCCAACGCTCGTTCGGTGATCGCGTCGAGAGCGTCGGAATCGACATCGAGGGTGACGCCGGGCAGGCGATTCACCACGAAGCAATGCGTGCGGCCGATCACGAAGTGATCCAAGGCGCGAGGGACGAGCTTTGCAATGGCCGGCGGCAGCTTGGCCAGTTCGGCAAGAACCGCCGACTCGACCCGCCTTCTCTCGATCGCCAGTTCATCGTTGCTCAGGATCACCACAACGTCGTGCTGTTCCGACGCTTCCGGGCCCAGCGTCACGATCGCCTTGCTCCCCTGAAACAGCAAATAGTTCTTGACCACGGGGGGATCTGTGGGGGCGTAGTAAGCGGCGGCGGCAACCTTTTTCATCACGAGATCGAGCGTACTGTCGGCGGCTGGGCCGGCGTAGGCGACGATCCCGTAAGCGGGAGCCAGCACGCGCGAGGCGAACCGGCCGTAGACGAGTTCCTTGACGCGCTCGGCGATTCGTTCGCGGTTCTTGGTGGCCTGGTATCCGCGTTGCGGAATGACCTCGGTGAGGCTTGTTCCCGAGGTCAGGTAGGCATGAACCCAGGCATTGTTGAACTGCGCGGTTCGCAGCGGCCGCAACGCCTTGCTCACGGGCAACGAGGGAATGCCCCACTGGCCCCGAGCCAGCGCCGCAAGGCGCACCAACGCATGGGGATTTCGCACACCGAGGTAGACGAAAGCGCCAGGGCGCAGCAGCGTTGGAAGGCGCCGCAACAGCTGAGAAATCCGCTGAAAATTGCCGCGCTGCAGCAGGCTCGCCTCAGGGTCGTGGATCAAGAGTCCGTCGAATCTTGGCGCTGCCGATGTCGTCGGGCCGCCGTCGAGCAGGGCATCGACGTTGCACACATCGACTTTGCCCTGGCACGCCGCTACCACCTCGGAATGGGGCGCCAACCCGACCAGTTGCGAGTCATGCAACAGTGTCAGGTGGCCATAGAGCGGTGCTTGGGCGATCGCCCCTTGCGGGCGATAGCGGAGGCAGGCAA
>JANOLA010000364.1:0-2406 GCA_031419535.1 Burkholderiales bacterium
GGCGCGACGCCCAGCCACGGCACGCTGGCCAGCAACACGCCCGCGGCGAGAATGCCGAACGTCGGCTGCCGAACCCAGTTCACGCGCGCAACTGCCCGGGCCGAAACAGCAGCACCACGATCAGCAGCGAGAACGAGACGATCGGCGCCCACGACGGCGAGGTCACCGCCATCGTTACCGCTTCGCTCACGCCGATGATGACGCCCGCCACCAGCGGGCCGAGCGCGCTGCCCAGGCCCCCGAGCATCACCGCGGCGAACACCACGCCGACCCAGGCGAAGATTTGCGACGGCGTGAGCGCGAAGGTGAGCGCCAGGCAAATCCCGGCCACACCCGCGAGCGCGGCGCACAGGCCCGCGAGCAACAGCGACAGCGCTTTCTGGTTGATGCCGAACGCCGCCGCGATGGGCGCGTCTTCGGCCATCGCGCGCAGCGCCTTGCCGAGATCGGTGTAGCGCATGGCGGCCCAGATGGCGAACGAGATCGCCACCGCCAGCACCAGTGTCACGAGTTCAGGCACGGGAACGTACAGCGTGCCGACGATGAACTTCTGGCTGTTGTAGGCCGACTCCAGGCGCCGGAAGTCGGCCGTCCAGATGCCCTGGATCGCGCTCTCCATCACCACCGTGATGCCGAACGTGACGAGCAGCGAATTGAACGGCGAGATCGAAAAACGCGCGAGCAGCCACTGCATTGCCGCGCCAACGGCAAAGAACAGCGGCGGAATGATCAGCAGCGTGAGCAGCGGGTCGACATGCGCGACCGTGGCCAGTTGATAGCTGAGGTAGGCGCCCAGAAACACGAAGCCGAAATGCGCCAGGTTGATCTGGCGCAGCAAGCCCCAGGTCAGGCCCAGCCCCAAGCCGATCAAGCCGTACAGGCTGCCGATGAAGATGCCCGAAAGGATTGACTGGGCGAGCAGATTGAGGCTGGGCCAGGTCATCGCGCCGTTACCCCGGCAAACGCTGTCACTTCGCCGTCATCCCGGCGAAAGCCGGGATCCACAGGCGGCACGCTGCTCTGGATCCCGGCTTGCGCCGGGATGACAGACGGGCCCTCACTGAACCTGCAACTTCGCACCCGGTGCCGCGAACTGCGCCGGCCAGATCACGTTCCACTTGCCGTTCTGCACCTGCTTGAGCTTCATCAGGTCGTCACCATAGTTGCCGGTGCCGTCGAAGCGCAGCCGCCCTTGAATCGTGTCGACGCGGTTCGCCTTCAGCCATTGCATGATCGCCTTGTCGTCCAGGCTGTTCGCGCCGCGCACGCCGGCCTCCAAAATCTGCCACGCCGAGAACGACGCGGCGGCCTGAACTTCGACGGTGGTGTCGGGCAGGCCGGCCTTGGCGGCGCGGTCATTGAAGATCTTGATGAATTCGGCGGCGATCGCGTTGTTCGTGAACGGCGCGTGCTCTTCGAAGATCGTCAGCGACAGCGCATTCGCACCGTCGGGCGATTTCGTCATCGGCCCCGGAGCCGGATAGGTGTGGAAGTGCAGCGGCGGCACGTAGTCGATCTTTTTCATCGCGTCCAGCAACATGTTGCCTTCCAGCGCGATGTCGCCCATCCACACCAGATCCGCCTTCACGTCCTTGATGCGCGCGGCGATCGGGCCGAAGTCGCGGTTGCCGAATTCCCATTCGAGGAACAACACTTCAGTGAGGCCGCGCTTCTTCGCGACTTCGCGCGCGCCGAGCGTCATGAAGTGGATCGACGGGAACTTGCTCGTCACGAACGCCACGGTCTTGGGCGGCTTGGGAGAAGCGGCGAGGGCGTCGAGCACCATGTTCGGCACGGTGGTGCCGGGGTCGGCACCGAGCGACCACGCCGGGAACGCGCCCTCGTACTTTGCGAGCGACGGAATGCCGAAGGTGTGGTGCACCAGCACCTTGTTGTAGCGCTGCGCGACGCCCATCGCCGAGAGGATGGCGCCGGTGGCGTAGGGGCCCATCAGCAGATCCACCTTGTCGGAGGTGACGATCTGCTCGTACATCGTGCGCGCGATGTCGGGCTTGGACTGGTCGTCCTTCACCGACCACTCCACCTTGCGCCCGAGCAGGCCGCCGCGCGCGTTGAGCTGCTCGACGTAGATTTCGCCCACCAACTTGTGCGTCATCGCGGTGGCCGAAAGCGGCCCGGTCAACGCCAGGGTGCTGCCGATGCGGATGGGCGCCTGCGCGGCGGCGCCGCTGGCCCACAACGCCGTTGCGAGGGCACTGCTGGCGAGAATCAGATTGCGTCGCAAAGTGAACATGGTCTTGTCTCCTTGAAGAATGGCTTGGGACGAATGGCTTGGGACACTCAGGCCGCGGGCACGAGTTTGAAGTCAAAGTTCGAGCTGTAGTAGGGCTTGTTCAGCACGCGGCCGTCGGGCGCCTTGCCGGCCGGGTGCTTGGCGAAGTCGAC
>JANOLA010000365.1:0-2736 GCA_031419535.1 Burkholderiales bacterium
CCTCATGAGGAAACGCACGGCCGCCCGAAGTTTCCTCATCCCCCTCGGGGGGCGGACGACGTATGTCGTCGGCCTGGGGGCGCTCTCAGCCCATCGGCCTGCGCCACACGCTCGCCAACCAAGCCTGCTGCTCAAACGGCACGCCGCTCGGTCGATAGTAGTGGCTCAGCTCGGCGAATCCCGCAGCCAGCAGCGTGTCGCGCCAACTCACCCAATCGTGAAAGCAGCCGTAGCGCTCACCGCTCCAGCCTTCGCGCCCGTCGCCGCGCGGGTTCGAACTGAAGAGCACACCGCCGGGTTTCAGCGTTTGGCGCAATTCGCCGAGCACGCGCGGCAGTTCCTGCTGGGGCACGTGGAACAGCACAGCGTTGGCGAAGACGCCGTCAAAGTGCTGGTTCGGCAGGTCCAGCGCAAGAAAGCTCTGCTCGAGCACTTCGCAGCCGCTGTGGGTTCGCGCCATCGCCGCCAACTGGGGCGAGCCCTCCAAGCCGGTGGCGTGATGGCCGAGCGCTTTGAACGTGATCAGGTCGCGCCCCGGCCCACAGCCGAAGTCCAGCAGCTTGAATGGCGGCGGGGTGTCGATGTGCCTTAGCAACGCGGCCACGTTCTGGCTCACGTCGTGCTCGCGTGTGCCCTCCCAGAACGCTAACGCACTGCGGTCGTAGTGCGCCAGCGTGCGTGCCGCGATGTGGCGCAGTTCTTCGGGGGTCAGCGCCACCCTATTCGCGCTCGACAAAACGCTGCGCCTGGCGCGCGTTGCGCAAGGCGTGGCGCTGCTTGAACTGTGCCGACAGCAGGCGCCGCACGGCAGCGCGCAGCGCTTGTGCGGTCTCTGGCGTCGTGCCGAGCGCGACGGTGTCGCACACCGCGAGCCAGGTCTTGAGCCGGTGCACGGGGAAGATCGGCAGGCCGATGCCGTGATCGATGATCTGGTCGATCGCCAACGCGTCGAAAGCGTCCGGATCGGCGACTTGCCAGGCGGCCTGTGCCGCCGCGGAATCGCTGTCGTCGGCCAGGTGCGGCGTGTTGCGGCCCACGAAGAGTGCCATCTGCAGCAGGCCTTGCGGCCACAGCTCGGGGTGGCGCGTGCACACCTGGCGCAGCGCATGGCCGAAGGTGAGCGCGTGGCTGAAGTCGAGCCAACCGACGTCGTCGCCGAGCGGGTTGTCGGTGCGCGCGGCCCTGCGCTCGTCGAAGCGCAGCAGGTGCTGCGCGCCGGCTTGCATCAGGGCTTGCCACAGGGTCAGCGGATCGTGTTGCCGCGCGGCTTCGACGGTCGCGGCGAGTGTCTGGCGAATCGTGCGCGCTTCGAAAACCACAGCTGGCAGTGCGGCATGGGCGCCGGTTGGCAACGCCGCACTAGGCCATTGCGCCAATGCGTCGGCGTAGCCTTTGAAGTCGGGCAACAGGTCTTCGCGCGTGGCGTAAACGAGCGCCCGCACCCAAGCCCGCAGCAGCGGCGCCGCCGCGTCTGGGCCCAGGCGTGCGATCAGGCTGCGCACATGCGTCAGGTAGATCAGCGAATGGCCAAAGTCGTTGTAGTGCGCGAGCGCGGCCTGCGCGAACACGGGCTCCATTTCACCGAACGCCAGGCCCCGCGCCAACGCGTCGTTCAGTTGCGCGATGGCGCCCGGCTCGTCCTGCGCCTCCAGCGCTTGCAGCATCGCGGTGGGGTTCCAAATGCCGCGCGCCGTGGTGTACGGGTAGGGGCAGGGGTAGGGGCTTTCGCGCATGGTGTCGAAGCCGATGTGCGCCAGCGCCTCGCCCACGCAGGCCAGGCGCTGGCCCGGGTCTGCCAGCGTGTCGCGCAGGGTCAGCCAGGCGTCGGCCCCGGCGTATGCGTGCGTCATGCCGTAACGCAGGCGCTCGTGGCTGCGCGATATCGCGTGGCTGATGGCCAGCGCGCCGGCATCGGCCGACTCGCCCACGGCTTGTTCCAGTCGGGCCAGTTCACGCGTGATGCGCGCCGGGTCGTTGTCGTCCATCGCCGTATCGAGCTGCGCCAGCAGCGTGGCGATGCGCTGGGCTGCGGGCGGCTCGCTCACGTCGACCCAGACGCGTCCCGCATCCATGCGCACCGGATAGACCCGCAGCGCGTCGCCGCCGTAGAGGTTGGTGCCGCTGCGCAGGTCGAACTTCCAGTTGTGCCATTGGCAGGTGAGCACGCCTGTCGTATCGAGCGTGCCTTCGCACAGCGGGTAGCCCTCGTGCGGGCAGCGGTTGTTGCAGGCGAGCACCTGCCCTTCATGAACGAACAGCGCGATTTGGCGCCCGCCGAGTCTGCTGACGGTCTGGCCGCGCTGCAGCAACTGCGCCAGCGTCGGGGCCTCGATCCAATGCGGTTCCTGAGGGTCGGTGTGCATCGCCTTCTCAAGCAAATGTGGCTTTGCCACTTTACTTGAACCCCCACGGGGGGCGGACCGGGCTGGCCCGGCCCGCCCCTGGGGGCGCTCAGAAAAACGCCATCGTCCGCACCTCGATGCTCTCGCGCTTCGGCGCGTTGGGCGGCGTGTTCGGGTCTTCGAACGCGGTGTGGCCCATGAAGCGCGCGCGGCCATCGGTTTCGGAGTCGTAGGTCTTGAGCAGAAGCGCCTGCGCGGCCTGCATTTGCGGGAAGTAGTACCAGCGGTGGCGCGGTGAGTGGCGCATGACGTAGATCTCCCCCGTGCGCTCGCGGTACTTCAGGTCCATGCGCAGCATGTCGTCGGGGGCGTGCGTGGTGGCGTCGCACACCGC
>JANOLA010000366.1:0-2956 GCA_031419535.1 Burkholderiales bacterium
GTCGAACTGGTAGCCCTGGAGCTGGTCGTAGCAGGTGCCGCAGCTCACCACCACGGTCTTGATGTCGAGGTAGTTCAGCGTATTGGCGACCCGGTGGAACAGCACCCGGTTGTCGGTGATGATCTTCTCGGCCTTGTCGAAATCGCCCGAGCCGCGCTGCGGGTAGCCGCAGCACAGATACCCCGGCGGCAGCACGGTATGCACGCCGGCGTGCCACAGCATCGCCTGCGTTGCCAGGCCCACTTGCGAGAACAGCCGCTCCGAGCCGCAGCCCGGGAAATAGAACACCGCTTCGGTGTCGGCGTTCGTTGTTTCAGGGTCGCGGATGATGGGAACGTAGTCCCGGTCTTCGATGTCGAGCAGTGCGCGCGCGGTGCGCTTGGGCAGGCCGCCGGGCATCTTCTTGTTGATGAAGTGAATCGCCTGTTCCTTGATCGGCGCCGGGCCTACCGTCGCAGGCGGTGCCGCGGTCTGCCGGTTCGCCAGGCCGCGCAGCAGGTCGTTCGCGAGGCGCTGCGCCTTGAACCCCACGTCGACCAGCGCGCGGCGCATCAGGCGGATCGTCTGCGGGTTCGTCGCGTTCAGGAACAGCATCGCCGCGGCGTTGCCCGGGCGAAAGCTCTTCTGCCCCATCTTGCGCAAGAGGTTGCGCATGTTCATCGAGACCTCGCCGAAGTCGATCTTCACCGGGCAGGGCGACAGGCACTTGTGGCACACGGTGCAGTGGTCCGCCACGTCTTCGAACTCGTGCCAGTGCTTGACACTGATGCCGCGGCGCGTCTGCTCTTCGTAGAGAAAGGCTTCCACCAACAACGACGTCGCGAGGATCTTGTTGCGTGGGCTGTAAAGCAGGTTCGCGCGCGGCACATGCGTCGCGCACACCGGCTTGCACTTGCCGCAGCGCAGGCAGTCTTTCATGCTGTCGGCAATGGCGCCGATGTCGCTGCGCTGCATGATCAGCGACTCATGCCCCATCAGCCCGAAGCTGGGGGTGTAGGCGTTCGTCAGGTCCGCGCGCAAGGTCTTGTCGCGCAGCAGCTTGCCCTTGTTGAAGTGGCCATCGGGGTCGATGCGCCGCTTGTACGCGGTGAAGTCGGCGAGCTCGTCGTCGGTCAGGAACTCGAGCTTCGTGATGCCGATGCCATGCTCGCCCGAGATCACGCCGCCCAGGCTGCGCGCGAGCTACATGATGCGCGCCACCGCTTCGTGCGCGGTCTGCAGCATCAGATAGTTGTCGCTGTTCACCGGAATGTTGGTGTGCACGTTGCCGTCGCCGGCGTGCATGTGCAGCGCCACCCAGACGCGGCCGCGCAGCACCTCGCCGTGAATGCGCTGGCACTCGTCGACGATGGGGCTGAGGGCCGACCCGGCAAACAGCGTTCGCAATGGCGCGCGCACCTGCGTCTTCCACGACGCGCGCAGGCGGTGCTCTTGGACGAGGTGGAAAACAGTCCGCACGTCATCCCGGCGCACGCCGGGATCCACTGCTGGAATGTCCGCGACGTTCGACGGGTGGATACCGGCGTTCGCCGGTATGACGGAGGCAGGTGTGTCATCCCGGCGCACGCCGGGATCCACTGCTGAAATGTCCGCGACGTTCGACGGGTGGATACCGGCGTTCGCCGGTATGACGGAGGCAGGTGTGTCATCCCGGCGCACGCCGGGATCCACTGCTGGAATGTCTGCGACGTTCGACGGGTGGATACCGGCGTTCGCCGGTATGACAGCCGATGGAGCATCCAGGTGCTCCAGCGTCCACTGCCACGTCGATCGCACTTCTCTCATCAATGCGATCGCCTGTTGCACCCGGTCTTCTAGCAGCTCGGCCGGGGCGATCTGGCCGGCGTCGTCGCTCTTGCCGAGCGGCAGCTTGCCGGTCTCGAAGAAGGCCTGCAGCGCATCGAGCAGTTCCAGCTTGTTGCGCAGCGACAGCTCGATGTTGATGCGTTCGATGCCTTCCGTGTACTCGCCCATTCGCGGCAGCGGGATCACCACGTCTTCGTTCACTTTGAACGCGTTCGTGTGCTTGCTGATCGCCGCGGTGCGCTTGCGGTCGAGCCAGAACTTCTTGCGCGCTTCCGCACTCACCGCGACAAAGCCTTCGCCGCCGCGGTTGTTCGCCAGGCGCACGACTTCGGAAGTGGCGCGCGCCACCGCGTCGGCGTCTTCGCCGGCGATGTCGCCCACCAGCACCATTTTCGGCAGCACCGATGTGCCGTTGCCGCCTGTGCCACCGGCCCCGCGTTTGCTCTTCGTTGCGTAGCCCACCGCCTTCAGGTAGCGATCGTCCAGGTGCTCGAGCCCGGCCAGCAGCACCGGCGCTGCGCCGCGCGCCTGTTCGAACATGAAGTCCTTGATGTCGACGATGGCCGGCACCGCGTCTTTCGGATTGCCGAAAAACTCCAGGCACACGGTGCGCGTGAACGCCGGCATCTTGTGCAACACCCAGCGCGCCGACGTGATGAGGCCGTCGCAGCCTTCTTTCTGAATGCCCGGCAGGCCGGCGAGGAACTTGTCGGTCACGTCCTTGCCCAGGCCCTCCTTGCGAAACACGGAGCCTGGGATGTCGAGCCGCTCGGTGCGCTCCAGCGTCTTGCCTTTCGCATCGAAGTAGCGCAGCTCGAAGCTCGCGACCGGCGCGTCGTGGATCTTGCCGAGGTTGTGGTTCAGGCGGATCACCTCCAACCACTTCGCGTCGGGCGTGACCATGCGCCACGACGCCAGGTTGTCGAGCGCGGTGCCCCACAGCACCGCTTTCTTGCCGCCCGCGTTCATCGCGATGTTGCCGCCGATGCACGAGGCTTCGGCCGACGTGGGGTCGACGGCGAACACGAAGCCCGCCTGTTCGGCGGCGTCGGACACACGCTGCGTCACGACGCCGGCTTCGGTCCAGATCGTCGCGACGTCGCGTTCCAGGCCGGGCAGGCGATTCACCTGCACCTCGCTCATCGCCTCG
>JANOLA010000367.1:0-1711 GCA_031419535.1 Burkholderiales bacterium
CACTGGACGCAATCCGGAACGCTGCTGGTGATGGTCATTCTTGGAGGCGTGGGCACGGTGTGGGGCGGCGTGCTCGGCGCCGCCGCGCTGTTGCTGCTGCAAGAGGTGCTGTCGGCGTACACCAAACACTGGGGCTTCTGGACCGGCTGGGTGCTGCTCGCGGTCGTGTTGTTCGCGCGCCAGGGCCTGGTGGGCATCGCCGCGTCGTGGTTCGCCCGGCGCGAGCGCGCATGACGGCGCCATTGCTCGACGTGCGAGGCCTGAGCAAACGCTTCGGCGGCGTGGTCGCGACCGACAGCGTGGACCTCGCGGTGCGGCGCGGCGAAATCCACGCACTGATCGGCCCGAACGGCGCGGGCAAGACGACGCTCGTCGCGCAACTCGCCGGGCAATTGCAAAGCGACGGCGGCCGGGTGCAGTTCGACGGCGCTGACATCTCCCGGCTCGTCGCGCACCAGCGTGCGCGGCGCGGCCTGGTGCGCTCGTTCCAGATCACGCGGCTGCTGAAAAGCCTGAGCGTGCGCGACAACCTGGCGTTCGCGGTGCAGGCGACGCAAGACCGCATCTTCAGCGCGTGGCGCCCGGTGGACGATGACGCCACGCTGAACACTCGCGCAGACGAACTGCTGGCGCGCCTGGGCCTGGCAGGCCAGGGTGCCCGCCGCGTCGACCAGCTTTCGCACGGCGAGCAGCGCGCGCTCGAAGTCGGCCTGACGCTGGCGAGCCGGCCGCTGCTGGTGCTGCTGGACGAACCGCTGGCCGGCATGGGCGCGCAAGAATCGCAGGGCATGTCGGCGTTGATCGCGGGCTTGCGCAATCAGTGCGCGGTGCTGCTCATCGAACACGATGTCGACGCCGTGTTTCGGCTCGCAGACCGCGTGTCGGTGCTGGTCGGCGGGCGCATCGTTGCCAGCGGCAAGCCCGAGGAAGTGCGGCGCAATCAAGCCGCGATCGCCGCCTACCTCGGCGACGCGCAGGAGGCGTCGTGAGCGCGGAGTTGCTGGGCGTGCGCGGCGTGAGCTGCGGCTACGGCCGCACGCCGGTGCTGTTCGGCGTGGACTTGGCAGTCGGCCAGGGTGAAATCGTCGGCCTGCTCGGCCGCAACGGCATGGGCAAGACGACGCTGGTGCGCACCGTGCTGGGCCTGATCGCGCCGAGCGCGGGCGACATCGTCTTCGGCGGCACGCCAATCGTCGGCATGCCGACGCACCGCATCGCGCATCGGGGCATCGCGCTCGTTCCAGAAGGCCGGCAGGTGTTCGGCAACCTGAGCGTGGAAGAACACTTGAGCGCGTTCGCGCGCAGCGCGGACCCGGGCACTGAAGCAACCCCGCTGTGGACGCCGCAGCGCCTGTTCGATCTGTTCCCGAGCCTGGCGCAGCGCCGCGGCCACATGGGCGGGCAGCTTTCCGGCGGCGAGCAGCAGATGCTCGCGATCGCGCGCGCCCTCGTCACGAACCCGAAGCTGCTGATCCTGGACGAAGCCACGGAAGGGCTTGCGCCGCTCGTGCGGGAGGAAATCTGGCGTGTGCTAGGCACATTGCGCCAGGCGGGCCATGCGATGCTGGTGATCGACAAATACGTGCAACGCCTGATCGCGATCGCCGACCGGCACGTCATCCTGGAGAAAGGCCGCGTCGTGTGGAGCGGAAGTTCAGCGGCGCTCGATGCCGACCGGGGCGTTTGGGCGCGGCACTTAGGGATCTGACGG
>JANOLA010000368.1:0-1618 GCA_031419535.1 Burkholderiales bacterium
GGCGATTTGGCGCCCGATCGATTCGCACTCGCCCAGCAGCAAGCCGTCGCGTCCGAGCTGCGCGGCGTAGCGTCGCAGGTGCTCGTCGGCCGCGGCAAAGTGCCGCGCTTCGTCGGGCGAGATGTGCCCCGCCTGCTGAGCCCGGTGGTAGATCTGCATCGCCTGCGCATGCTCGTGGTAGTTGTCGCGGCGGCACTGCGCGAGGCGCGGGTCCTCGGCCTGCACGTGCGGAACCACCGCCACGATCTCGCGCGGCGGCGCGGGCGGCGCGTGGCGCGGCGCCTGGTGCGAGCCGGGATGCGGGTGCACCACGCAGCCGGTGGCGGCAAGGCTGAGTATCCAGGCCAGGTGAAATTTCCAATGGGTCCGATTCATGCGCATCTCCGGGGTCAGGGCGTCGCCGGAAATGTGGGAGCGGCTTGCCCGGCGCGAGGCGCGACCGGGACACGCACATGCCGCGCACCGCGACTTTCGAACGAATGGGCGCGGGTTCACAATTCACGGCTTGGCTCCAAGAGGACGCACCGCGATGAACGACTCCCTTGAAACCTTGAAATCCGAGCCGATGGAAGCGGTCTTGTCCCTGGCCGCGCAACGCCTGCAGCCACCGCAGCGCGGTCTGGTCGATGGCTTCGGCCGCGAGTACTTCCGCCGCATGGACGCCGACGACCTGCGCGCTCGCACCGCGGAAGACCTGCTCGGTGCGCTGCTGACGCACTGGCAGTTCGGCGCGCGCCGCCGCAGCGCCGAGACGCTGGTTCACGTGTTCAACCCGGCCGTGGCCGACAACGGCTGGGCGTCACGCCACACCGTGATCGAGATCGTCAACGACGACATGCCGTTTCTCGTGGACAGCGCGTCGATGGAAATCCACCGTCAGGGGCTGACGCTGCATTTGATCGTGCACCCGATCTTCGCCGTCGAGCGCGACGCGTCGGGCGCGCTGCACGCGGTGCGGCCGCGCAGTGAAGCGGCTGGCGCCGCGCCGGGCGAGCATGAATCGTGGATCCACGTCGAGGTCGACCGCATCGTCGACCCACAGCGCCGCGCCGATCTAGCCGCCGGCCTGCAACGCGTATTCGCCGACGTGCGTGCCTCGGTAAGCGATTGGAAGACGATGCTCGCGCAGCTGCAAACGGCGATGGCCGAGCTGCAAGCCGCACCGGCCAGCCTGCCCGCGGCGCAGGTGCAGGAAAGCCTCGCGTTCCTGCAATGGCTCGCCGACGACCACATGACGTTCCTCGGCTACCGCCGCCACGACCTCGTCACCGAACAAGGCGTCGACGCGTTGCGCCTGGTGCCCGGCAGTGGGCTGGGCATGCTGCGCGAAGTGGAGCAGGCGCCGCTGTCGGCCAGTTTCTCGGCGCTGCCGGCGAATGCGCGCGCGATGGCGCGCTCTCCCGTGCCCTTGTTGCTGATCACGAAGGCGAATACGCGCTCCACGGTGCACCGGCCCGGCTACACCGACTATGTGGGCATCAAGCGCTACAACGCCGCCGGCGGCGTGATCGGCGAGCACCGCTTCATCGGCCTGTTCACCTCCACCGCGTACAGCGCGAGGGTTTCGGAAACGCCGCTGCTGCGCGGCAAGGTCGAAGCCATCACCGCGCGCGCCGGC
>JANOLA010000369.1:0-6533 GCA_031419535.1 Burkholderiales bacterium
CGGCACCATCACTTCCACATTGCTCAGGCCCATCTCGCCGCGCACGCGGCTGAGCGCTTCGCATTCCATCGCGAACGCCTCGCCGAACGCCTCGCTGATGTAGCGCGACGCGCCGCGAAACCCGAGCATCGGGTTTTCTTCTTCGGGCTCGTAGCGCGAACCGCCGATCAGCTTGCGGTACTCGTTGCTCTTGAAGTCCGACAGCCGCACGATCACGGGTTTCGGCCAGAACGCGGCGGCGATCGTCGCGATGCCTTCAGCGAGCTTGTCGACATAAAACGCGCGCGGCGACGCATGGCCGCGCGCCACGCTTTCCACCGCCTTCTTCAAGTCCAGGTCGATGTTCGGGTAGTCGAGGATCGCCCGCGGGTGTACGCCGATGTTGTTGTTGATGATGAACTCGAGCCGCGCCAGCCCGACGCCCGAGTTGGGCATCTGCGCGAACTCGAAGGCGAGCTGCGGATTCCCCACGTTCATCATGATCTTCACCGGGCAGTGCGGCATCTCGCCGCGCACGACGTCGGTCACTTCGGAATCAAGCAGACCGTCGTAGATGTGGCCGGTGTCGCCTTCGGAGCAGACCACCGTCACCAGCGCGCCGTCTTTCAGCACCTCGGTCGCGTTGCCGCAGCCCACCACCGCGGGCACACCGAGTTCGCGCGCGATGATCGCGGCGTGGCAGGTCCGGCCGCCGCGGTTCGTGACGATGGCGCTGGCGCGTTTCATCACCGGCTCCCAGTTCGGATCCGTCATGTCGGTGACGAGCACGTCGCCCGGCTGCACGCGGTCCATGTCGGCCGTGCTGTGCACGATGCGCACCGTGCCGGTGCCGATCTTCTGGCCGATCGCGCGCCCTTCGGCGAGCAGCACGCTCTTGTCCGCGTCGCCCTTGAGCTTGTAGCGCACTTCGGTCTTGCCCGCCGCCTGGCTCTTCACCGTTTCGGGACGCGCTTGCAGGATGTAGATCTTGCCGTCGGCGCCGTCCTTGCCCCATTCGATGTCCATCGGCCGGCCGTAATGCGATTCGATGGTCAGCGCATAGCGCGCGAGTTCGAGCACGTCGGCGTCAAGCAGCGAATAGCGGTTGCGCTGCTCGGTCGCGTTGTCGACGGTGCGCACCAGCTTGCTGCTGCCCGCTCTCTCCTGCGCCGTGGCGAACTCCATGCGAATCAACTTCGAGCCCAGGCTGCGCCGGATCACCGCCGCCTTGCCCGCGCGCAAGGTCGGCTTGTGCACGTAGAACTCGTCCGGGTTCACGGCGCCTTGCACCACGGTTTCACCCAGACCATAGCTCGACGTGATGAACACGACGTCGGGAAAGCCGCTTTCGGTGTCGATCGTGAACATCACGCCGGCGGCGCCAAGGTCGGAGCGAACCATGCGCTGCACGCCCGCGCTCAGCGCGACGCCGGCGTGGGCGAAGCCCTTGTGCACGCGGTAGCTGATGGCGCGATCGTTGTAGAGCGAGGCGAACACCTCTTTCATCCTGGCCAGCACGTCGTCGATGCCGACGACGTTGAGGAACGTCTCCTGCTGCCCGGCGAACGACGCATCCGGCAAGTCTTCGGCCGTGGCCGAGGAGCGCACCGCGAACGAGGTGGAATGCGCCGAGGGCGCGCCCGCCACCAGCTTGGCGAATTCGTCGCGAACCGCGGCTTCGAGGTCGGGCGGGAACGGCGTGTTCCGCACCCACTCGCGAATTTGCGCGCCGGCCTGCGCCAGGGCCCGGGTGTCGTCGGTGTCGAGCGGGGCCAGCCGCGCTTCGATCTTCTGCGCCAGGCCGTCGTGCGCGAGGAAGCGCCGGAACGCGTGCGCCGTCGTCGCAAAGCCGCCGGGAACACGTACACCGCTGGCGGCCAGTTGGCTGATCATTTCGCCGAGCGAGGCGTTCTTGCCGCCGACCGACTCGACGTCGGTCATTCTCAGGATTTCAAACGGCACGACCAGGGCGGTCGCCAGTTGGGGGTTGGACATCGGGAGGCTCCGGGAGGGTGAAAAAGCGGTGCGGCCCGCCCCGGGCCTCGGGCTCCCGAGCGAAGCTCGAGGGAGTGGTGAACATGAGCGCACGCCTGCGCCTTCGTGCTGTGACGGCGGCAAGCGTGCGTGTTCACGGTGGAGGCAGGACGGTTTGAGCGGATTGCGCCGATTCTAAGAGCCATGGCCGCACCCAGTGCCTATCATCGGGGCCACCACGACGCCATCGAAATGCCCGACATGCCCGATCGCACCGTCTTCTTCGTTTCCGACAGCACCGGCATCACGGCCGAGACCTTCGGCAATGCGATCCTGAACCAGTTCTCGGCCAGGCCGCGCCACGTGCGCCGGCCGTTCATCGACAGCGCCGACAAGGCGCACCAGGTGGTGCGCGAGATCAACCACACCGGCCAGGCGGAAGGCAAGCGCCCGGTCGTGTTCATCACGATGGTCGACGCGCAAGCATTGGCCATCATCAAGGGTGATTGCCAGGCCCTGGTGCTGGACCTGTTCAACACCTTCATCGAGCCGCTCGAGGCCGAATTCGGCATGACGTCGAACCACCGCGTCGGCCACTACCCAGACGCGGCGAAGAGCGAGCAGTACACCGAACGCATCGAGGCGATCAACTTCTCGCTCGCGCACGATGACGGGCAGTCGGCGAAGAACCTCAGTGAGGCCGATGTGATTCTGGTGGGCGTGAGCCGCAGCGGCAAGACGCCCACCTCGCTGTACCTGGCGATGCAACACGGCATCAAGGCCGCGAACTACCCGCTGATTCCAGAGGACTTCGAACGCGGGCAGTTGCCGGCATCGCTTGCGCCCTTCAAGCGCAAGTGTTTCGGCTTGACGATCACCGCCGACCGCCTGCACCAGATCCGCCAGGAGCGGCGCCCGGACAGCAAGTACGCGTCGATGGAGAACTGCCGCTACGAAGTGGCGCAGGCCGAGTCGATGATGCGACGCGAGGGTATCGCGTGGTTGTCGTCGACGCACAAGTCGATCGAGGAAATCGCCACGACAATCCTGCGCGACTTGCGGCCGGATCGGTTGATGTACTGATGATGAGAGCGCGTGAAAGGGCCATCGGCCGGGCTTGAATCTCGGGGTTGGCTGCGCGCCAGCGCGGCCGCGGTGGTCGCATCGGGCTGTGGCAGGTTCAGGTGGAAAAGCGACGCACCGCGTCTTCGTTCCACTCCACCCCAGTGCCGATGGCGTCGCCGACGATCGCCATGCCTTTCTCGATCAGCAGCGGTTCCAGGAGGATCGGATCCCACCAGTGCGCATGCTCCAACCAATGCGCGGTCGGAGTGCAGCAAAGCAGGCGCGCGCTGATCTCCGGCCAAAGGTGGTTCGACATGCGGATGCCCTTCGCCTGCGCGAGGGATGCCGCGCGCAGCCATCCGGTCACCCCGCCGATCTTCATCACGTCGGGCATCACGAAGTCCGACGCCTGTGCCTCGATGGCGTGCACCATGTCCAAAGTTCCCCACCAGTTCTCGCCACACTGGATCGGCGTTCGCGCCGCGCGCGCGACCGCGGCGTGCCCGGCGTAGTCATGCGCCAGGGTCGGCTCCTCGACCCAAGTCAGGCCTTCATCGTCGAGAACGCGCACTCGCTCGATCGCCTCTGCGGGAGTGAGGCACTGGTTGTAGTCGACCATGATGGCCATGTCGGCTCCAGCCGCCTTGCGCATGGCGCGCACCACGGCAACGTCCTCCTGCACCGTCGGGTAGCCGATCTTCGCCTTGATGCCGGTAAATCCCTGCGTCGCCCAGTCTTCGGCGGTTTTCGCGCAGCCTTGCAGACCGTCGTAGCCGACCGCGGCATAAGCACGAATCGGCTTCGCCATCCCGCCCAGCAAGCGCACGAGCGGCATGCCGTGAAGCCGCGCCAAGGCATCCCACAGCGCCATGTCGATGGCGGCCAGCGCCATCCCGACAAGGCCCTGCGTGCCGAGCAGGCGGAATCGCTTGGCAAGCTTTTGCTCGACTTCGGTCGGAGCCAGCATGTCACCCTTGACCAGTTCCTCGAAATTGCGGATCAGCTCTGCCGTCGGAACCAGCGCCGCAGGTGTGTAGGTGAACACCATGCTGTGGCCGGTGACGCCGGCGTCGGTGATGACGTCGGTCAGGACGAGCGGCGATTCGGCAACGACGCCGCTCGCAGTGCGATGCGGCTCGGCCATCGGCACCCGCACCGTGCGGACCCTGAAGCCTTGAATCCTCGGCGATGAGTCTTTGGGCATGGCAACCTCCTCGAGTCAGTATGCCAAACTCCGGCTCGGGGTTCGACCGCCCACCCTGCCATGGATGCACAAGCCCACCTCCGCGTTGCGCTCGACAACATGCCGGGCGCACTGGTCTACACGGATGATGACCTGAGGATCGTCGTCTGCAACAACCGCTTCAAAGAGATGTACACGGTACCGCAAGAGTTGCTGCAACCCGGCCGACCGTACCCTGATTTCCTGCGCTACCTGGCTGAGAACGGCTACTACGGGCCAGGCGACGCCGCGCTACTCGTCGCGCAGCGCGTGGAGAGTCTGCGCAATCCTTCTGGGAAGAGCTTCGAGGACCATGCCCCGGACGGCCGGTGGTACCGGATCCTGCGCCACCGCGTGCCGGCAGGCGGCACTGTCACGGTGATGACCGACGTCACCGAGCAGAAACTCGCCGAGCGCGAGCTCCTCGATGCGACGCGGCGAACCGAGGAAGCGAACAAGCTCATCACCGAGAAGAACCGGACGCTCGAAGCGCTGAACAGCGAGATTCAGGACAAGAACCGGCAGGTGCAGGAGCAGGCAGAGCAGATCGCGCAATGGAACGCTAGGCTGGAATCGCGCGTCGCCGAGCAGGTGGCGCAGATCGGCAAGATGTCCAAGCTGACCCGGTTCCTCTCGCCCAAGGCTCCGTCGTGCGCAATGATCTCGCGGCCGAGTTCGGCGTGGTATTCGCGCAGCACGCTCATCACCTCTTCGGGCTCAGCCGTTTCGGTAAAGGCCGTGAAGCCGCGCAGATCGACGAACACCACCGTGATCTCTCGGCGGCGCGTTTTGAGCGGGTCGTCGGCATCGCCGGCCATGATCATGTCGCTGACCATCGGCACGATCGGTTTCGAGGGGCGCCTGGACTACGGTGCGATCGGCACCGTCACCAATCTCGCGGCGCGCCTTTGCGGCGAAGCCGGCGACGGCCAGATTCTGATCTCGCCTCGCACGTTCTCGAAGACCGAGACGCAGATCGAAGCGGGCACCGTCGGCGAGCGTCTCTGAAAGGTTTTCAGCGCCCGGTCCTGGCGCACAACGTGTTGCGCCTTCGTTCACCGAGCGCAAGCCCTTGATGGGCGAGACCCTGCCTCATTCGGGCGAACGCTGGCGCATCGACTCGTACATGCACACCGCCGCCGCGGCGGCGACGTTCAACGACTCCTCGCCGCCGGGCTGAGGTATTCGCAAGGCATGAGCGCATTGCGACAACAATGACGCCGACACGCCCTGCCCCTCATGGCCGAACAGCCACGCACAGGGCCAGGGTAAATCGCAATCGTGCAAGGCCAACGCCGCATGTGGATCGGCCGCCAGCAGCGGCAGGCCCAGCCCCGCCAGCGCCGCCTCGTCCACACCTTCCACCAGTTGCAACGCAAAGTGCGCGCCCATGCCGGCGCGCAGAACTTTCGGCGACCACAGGCCCGCGCTGCCGGCGAGCGCGATGACCTGGTTGAAGCCGAACGCGGCGGCACTGCGCAGCAGCGTGCCCACGTTGCCGGCGTCTTGCACCCGGTCGAGCACGATGCTCGGCGCGCCGGCTTGCAACGGCGCCGCGCCCGGCCATGCGACGGCGAATGCGAGGGCCGCGCTCGACTCCAGGCCGCTCAGGTGCGCCATCAAGGCCTGCGGTACCACGGCGATGGCTTGCGCCTGCTGCGCGAGTTCGCGGCACGTGCCGCCTTGCTCCCACGCCTGCTCGGTGATGACCGCCTGCGCAGCCTCGCGCCCACGCGCCGCGTAAGCGCCGCACAGGTGTTCGCCTTCGAGCCAGATCTGAGCCTGCTTGCGGTAGGCGAGCGAATCGAGCGCGAGTTTTCGCAATCGCACGAGCAGCGGGTTGTGGCGCGATCCAATGCGACTGACTTGCGCCATCTCAGTTGCTCCACCGCGCTTCGCGCGAGCCGCGATGCGTGAAACTTCGATGTGGTGTGAACGGTTGTTTTCGGCCCTTTGCTGCCGTTCGCCGCTGCGCGCATGCCAGCCTGCGCGCGAGGGGAGGTGACCGGGGCTTCGATCGAAACCGTTTGTCCGTGCACGCCCAGCCCACCAGCGACCGTTCCCCAGGGCGGAGGCGGCGCCCCCGTTCTCCGGCCCACGCTCGCGGGGCACCACCGAGGTCCACAACGGACAGCCGCGTCATCACCGTCCAAGCGTGCGAACAGCCAGGACACCGCGAATGGGTCCTCCGACCGGGGGCACCACCACCGCCCTGCTGCCACCGACGGTGGCCCGCCACGAGTCGGCCTGCCACCCAAGTGCCGGGGCAGGTGGCTCGGGGTACGGTCGCAGG
>JANOLA010000370.1:0-7609 GCA_031419535.1 Burkholderiales bacterium
ATGCGCCTGCTGTCGCACCATCTTCACTGCGTCGCGCACAGCGCGATCGTCGCCGCTGCGGTCACGCTGCTGCTTGGTGCTCGCTGCTGTCGGGCTGTGGCTGTGGCTGTGGCGGTCCAAGTGATGGCGAGTGACATCGGCGGGGCTGACCGCCCCCGCAGTGCCGCGGCCAGCGTGGACAATGCGGACCTCCCACATGGGCAGGCACGCACCGCGTCCCATGGTGATCGGGGGCCGGAACTCTTCCCACCGCGAGACCACATGAAACTCACCGATTTCAAGGCACTGAGCTTTGACTGCTACGGCACGCTGATCGACTGGGAAACCGGCCTCTTCAAGGCGCTCGCTCAGATGGTTGACAAGGCGGGCCTGCAAGGGCGTTCGCGCGACGAGATCCTGGCCACGTTTGCGGAGCACGAGGCCGACCAGGAAGCGCGCACGCCGGCGATGCCGTATTCGCAATTGCTGTCCGTGGTCTACCAGCGTCTGGCGCAAGCGTGGAAGGTGCCGGTCACGAGCGAGCAGGCGAACATCTTCGGCGCCTCGGTCCCCGACTGGCCGGAGTTCCCCGACTCGGCGCCAGCGCTGCAGTACCTGAAGCAGCACTTCAAGCTCGTCATCCTGTCCAACGTCGACCGCATTTCGTTTCGCGGCAGCAATGCGCGCTTGAAGGTCGAGTTCGACGCGATCTACACCGCGCAGGACATCGGCTCGTACAAGCCCAGCCCGCGCAACTTCGAGTACCTGCTGCGTCGCGTGCAGGAAGACTTCGGTCTGCACAAGAACGACATCCTGCACACCGCGCAGAGCTTGTTCCACGACCACGCGCCGGCGAACGCCTTTGGCATATCGAGCGCCTGGATCGACCGGCGCCATGCCAGCAAGGGCTGGGGTGCGACGATGCCTCCTCCAGGCACGCCCAAGTTCGACTTCCGCTTCGAGAGCATGGCGGCGCTCGCGAAGGCCCATCAGGAAGCACTTCGCGCAGGCTGACGCGCAGAATTTCGGGCCGTGATCTCGAGCGCCGGCCTGGGTGAGCCTTAGCGCTGCAGCCGCACGTTGACCCGCAGCCGGTGCGTCGACTTGTTGCTCCACATCCAGCAATAGTCCTCGGCAACGGCAATGCGCAGCGTGCCCTGGTTGGCCGAGAGCTGCGCCTGCTTCGTTGGGAACTCGGTCTTGTCGCCGACGTGGTAGTGGATGTTGAAGTCTATCGGCGCGGACGCGTCGAAGCTCCAACGGACTGCCTCGCCGGCGTTGAGCTTGCCGCAGAGTTCAACGAACTTGCCTGGTTCGACGCTGGTGCGATGCGTGAACCGGCCGTCCGCGGCCCAGGCAATGTCGATGATGTGGCTGGCCGCGAACGCAGGTGTGCCCACCAGCATCGCCACGGCCGTGAGATACGCATAGCGTCTGTTCATCGTTCGATTCTTCCTCAAAGTTCGGCGGCCATCCCGCGGGAATGCATCGATGCGGCGGCGCGAAAACGTTGCACCCGCTCCATTACACCCCGGCGCCCATGCGCAGCGCCAAATACGCTGCGGTGATCGCCAGGGTGGCGAGCGTCACCGGGATGCCCGCGCGCTCGTCGTCTGACGTTACACAATACCGGCGTCGCCACTGCCAATTCAACCCCTGCAGGAGAAAAACATGCGCATCGGCTGCCCGAAAGAAATCAAGAACCACGAGTACCGCGTCGGGCTCACCCCGGCCAGCGTGCGTGAACTGAGCAGCCGCGGCCACAGCGTGCTGGTGCAATCGGGCGCGGGCGAGTTGATCGGCCTGGCCGACGAGCACTACGCGGCGGCCGGCGCGCAGATCGTTGCCGACGCGGCTGCCGTGTTCGCGCAGGCCGAGATGATCGTCAAGGTCAAGGATCCGCAGCCCGACGAATGCACGATGCTGCGCGAGGGCCAGATCCTCTACACCTACCTGCACCTCGCGCCGGACCCCGAGCAGACCGCCGCGCTCATCAAGTCAGGTGCGATCTGCATCGCGTACGAGACCATCACCGGCCCGGGCGGCGGCCTGCCGCTGCTCGCGCCGATGAGCGAAGTGGCGGGGCGCATGTCGATCCAGGCCGGCGCCGTGAACCTGGAGCGCAGCAAGGGAGGCATGGGCGTGCTGCTCGGCGGCGTGCCCGGCGTCGCGCCGGCGCAGGTGGTGATCCTGGGCGGCGGCGTCGTCGGCACGCATGCGCTGCAAATGGCGGTCGGGATGGGCGCGCGCGTCATCGTGCTCGACAACAACGTCGATCGGCTGCGCCAGCTCGACCTCGTGTTCGGCAACCGCATCAGCACGATCTTCTCCACCGCGTACAGCGTTGAAGAGGCGGTGCTGCGCGCGGATCTCGTGATCGGTGGCGTGCTGATCCCCGGCGCGGCCGCGCCGAAACTGGTGTCGCGCGCGATGGTGTCGCGCATGAAGAAGGGCGCGGTGGTCGTCGACGTCGCGATCGACCAGGGCGGCTGCTTCGAAACCTCGCACGCCACGACGCATGCCGACCCGACTTATCTGGTCGACGGCGTCGTGCACTACTGCGTCGCCAACATGCCCGGCGCGGTGGCGCGCACCTCGACCTTTGCGCTGAACAACGCCACCATCGGCCACGCGCTCGCGCTCGCCGACAAGGGCTGGCGCCAGGCGCTGCACGACAACCCGCATCTGCGCGCCGGGCTCAACGTGGCGGCGGGCAAGGTCACCTACAAGGCGGTGGCGAGGGCGCTGGGCTACACCTACACCGCGCCGGAGAGTTTGCTGGCTTGAAAGCTCCAGAGGCCGCTGGCATCGAGCGGCGTCAACGGTGCACACGCACCAACAGCACCGGCAGCGTGGTCATGCGCAGCAGGCTCTCCGCGACGCTGCCGAGCACCGCTCGGCCGATGCCGCGCCGCCCATGCGTACCCATCACGATCAGGTCGGCCTTCCAGCGCGCCGCTTCCGCGAGCAGCGTATTTGCGATCGGCTCGCGCGTGGCCGGCACCATCGCCGTTGAGGCCGTGACGCCAGCTGCCTGTGCCTGGGCCGCGGCACGATCGAGCACGCCGCGCCCTTCGGCCTCCAGCGCTTCCTCGACGGCGGCCAGGTTGACGATCGGGTGGCCGAAGGTCTTGGGGTGATAGGCGACGAACACGATGTGCAGTTCGCTGCCTTCGCTCTGGGCCAGGCCAATGGCTTCGTTCAACGCGGCGGCGCCGGGTTCGCTTCCGTCGTCGGCAACCAGCAGTCGTTTGTACATGGAGAACTCCAGCGCGTCGGGGATTGACGCTGCCTGCCAGCACTGTGCGACGCATGGCGGGGCGCCGGCTTGACGCGGATCAATCGCGCGATTCCAGGCGCACGAGAGCATCGAAGTCGGCGATCCGTGCAGCGAAGTCGATCTGCGCGGGGAACGCGCTCAAAGGTTCAACTTGCCGACATAAAGAATCGGCCCGGTCGGCGCGCCGCTGGGCGATCCGCCCGACGGCTCGAGGCTGACCGCGAGGGCGGCGGTGCCGTCGAGCAGCTTGCCGCGCCGCACGACGGTGGCGCCGCCCGCGGACAGCAGACCGAGCGAGCGCGGCGCGCCGCTCGGCGGTACGGCCCAGAGTTCGAGTGCGCGGTCGGCTTGCACGCTCACGTTCAGCGGACGCGTCACGAGGGCGCGGCCGTCGCCGCTGATGCTGGCGATGATCGACGCGGGCGTGACTCCGGCCTGCGTCGGCGTGGCGGCGTCGAGCACGACGATGATCGGCGCGTGCACCGGGTCAGGCACCGCCAGCAGCAGCGCCAGGCCGAGCGTGGCCAGGGTCGAGACGCCCGAGAGTGCACGCCAGAGCCCCAGCCGGGTCCACCAGGTCACCGGTGCCGGTGCGGCAATGCCGGCGCCGGAAATCCGCGCTTCGATGCGCCGCCAGACCCGCAGCGGCGGTTGCACCGGCGCGATGCTCGCGGTCAGCGGCATCAGGTGTTCGTTCCAGGAGCGCACCGACGCGCGCAACGTCGGATGTGCCGGCAGCAGCGCCTCGAAGCGGCGTCGCGCTCGGCCATGCAGCAGGCCGGCCACGTAGTCCGCCGCAAGGCGGTTCGCGAGTTCGGGGCGGCCGTAGTCCATCTCAACCCTCGCGCCGCGCTGTGAGCGCCTGGGCGCTGCCTTGCAGGCAGTTCTTCAACGCGAGCAGGCCGCGCCGCACCCAGGACTTCACGGTTCCCAGAGGCTGGCGCAATTGATCGGCCACTTCGGCGTGGCTCAGGCCGTTGTAGAAAGCGAGCGCGACGCACTGGCGCTGCTGCGCATTCAGGACCTCCATGCAAGTCGTGATCGCACGCGCTTCGGATGCCTGGCTCAGCAGTTCCATGGGTCCGGCAGCGGCGTCTTCAACGTTTTCGTAGGGGTCCTCGGCCGGCTCATTGCCCGCATCGCCGCCGTCGTTGGCCGACAGCGACTGAATCCGAGGCTGCGCCTGCCGGCGGCGCAGGCTGTCGATCGCGTGGTTGCGGGCGATGCTCGTCATCCAGGTGAGAGGTTGGCTTTGCGCCGGGTCGAAGGTGCGCGCGGCCGTCCAGACCTTCACGAACACTTCTTGCAAGATGTCCTCGGCCTGGGTGCGATCGCGGTTGATGCGCAGCACCACGGCGAACAGGTGGGCGCTGCTGCGTTCATACATTTGCGCGAACGCCGCGCGGTCGCCCAAGCCGGCTCTGGCCAGCAGGCCTGCGAGGTCGCGGTTGCGCTGCGACCAGTCTGGCCGGGCGGCTGCGGTCGCGGCTGAGGTCATTTGACAAGGTCTACGCAGCAAGCTCCTTTCTGGATGCAAGGGTCATCGGTGAAAGCGCAGCAGTGGCAGGCATCGCTGGGCGTGGGGCGGGCTCGGGCGCCTCAGTGTCGGCGGCGTGGCCTGGCGCAGCTTGATCCCGGTCAAGTGCTGCGCGATGTAAAGCCGCTTGCCCGAGCCGGGGCGGCGAATCACATAATGCGCGTGCTGGCGCGCTGAACCTGAACCGAAACGCGCAGATCAGATCGAATTCCAACGCCAGCCAAGGAGCCCATCATGAAACTCGCTTCCCGAACCCTCGTCGTTACCTGCGCCGCGCTGGTGTTGAGCGGATTTTCGGTAACCGCCGACGCACATGGCCGACGTGGCGGCGGCTACTGGGGCCCCGGCCCGTTCTGGGGCGGCGTGGGTATCGGTGTGGGCGTCGGCATCGGCCTGAGCAGCGGCTATTACTACGGCCGGCCCTGGTACCCCGGCTATGTGATCGTCGATGCGCCGCCGGTCTACCACTACCGCACCGAGCCGCAGCCGGTACCCGCCGCGCCCGCGCCCGAACCCGTGGCCAGGCCCGCACCCGACCCGATCTTCTACCCGAAGAGCGGCCAGAGCGAAGTGCAGACCGAGGCTGACCGCGTTGATTGCAATCGTTGGGCCACCACCCAGCCCAGCGCGATGCGCGACGCCAGCGTGTTCCAGCGTGCCACGCTGGCATGCATGGAAGGCCGCGGCTACGTCGTGAAGTAGCGCCGGGCCACTGCCCACTTTCCCGGCACTACCAGTCGGGGCTGCGCGTTGACCGAAGACGCGCGGGATTTCAATTCCGCGCTCGCGGCGCCTGTGATCGAGATCAATGCCTTGCCACGCGGCGCGCGCATTGACCCTGCGCAAGTCATGCCGCCGCGCTTGGCGTAACTTGGTTCTCGGGAACAGAATACAAAGGCGGCCTGCGAGCCGCCGCGCGCCGTGACACCGTTGCACCAGTCCGTGAAGATCGGTCCACTCGCCTTGCCGGGTGAGTTGACGCTGCCCGCCCATGCCGTTGGGCTCGTCGTCTTTGCCCACGGCAGCGGCAGCAGCCACCACAGCGCTCGCAACCGCTCCGTTGCCCAGGCCTTGCAGCAGCGGCGCATCGGCAGCCTGTTGTTCGACCTGTTGACACCCACCGAAGCGCAGCAGCGCGAGAACGTGTTCGACATCGAACTGCTGGCGCAGCGCCTGCTCGACGCGCTCGCCTGGGCCGGCCAACCCGAGGCCGCGCACGGCGTGCCGCTCGGGCTGTTCGGCGCGAGCACCGGTGCGGCCGCGGCGCTGGTCGCTGCGGCGCAGCGGCCGCGCGACGTGGCCGCGCTCGTCTCACGCGGCGGCCGGCCTGACCTCGCCGGCCCGGTGCTCGGCGACGTGCGCACTCCGACGCTGTTGATCGTTGGCGGTGCCGACACCGAGGTGCTGCAACTCAACATGGCCGCGCTCGCCAGGCTTCGTTGCGAAAAGCGCCTGGAGATCGTGGCGCGCGCGACGCACTTGTTCGCCGAGGCCGGCGCGATGGAGCGCGTGACGCAACTCGCGCGCGACTGGTTTGTGCAGCACTTCGGCAAAACTCCAACCGCTCCTCCCAACCCTGGCTGAGCCATTGGCGCAGTGGTCGACGATTCAAGAACCGCGGCCCCCAGGGCCGGGCAAACGCCCGGCCAGCACCGCGATTTACTTCAGTTGCGCCACCATCTTGCGCATTTCAGTGGGCGAGAAGCCGCGCAAGGTCTGGGTGCGGACGTTGCCCATCGCGGCCATCTTCATGTTCAGCGTCATCAACGCGTCTTCGGGGCCTTCCGAGACGACGACGATGTCATAGGCGCCGGTGGTCCAGTGCACGCTCTTGATGCTGACGCCGGCGCCCTCGGCCAGCGACTTGAAAGCCTCGAAGCGCTCGGGTGAGTCTTTGATGGTGCGAGCGCCTTGGTCGGTGAAGTTTGCCAACGTGATGTAGGCAGGCATGACTCTCTCCTGAATCCCCGCGAGGGGTAATGAAGCGACGGTCGGTGTCGTTCCCTTTTCGGAGTCGGCCAAGGCCGCCATCGGCGTGGCTCCGATTTCCAAGCCTGGTGAGCCGGTAACGATAGCCCCAGGCCGTAGCAATTTCAAGGGCAGGGCAAGAAGTCTTTGCCACGGCCACGCCGCGCCCTGGAAGACAATCTTCCTCATCCCCGCTTGAATGTTTCCCTCCGATGGACCTGAACCAACGCGCCAGCGGCGTCCTGCTGCACATCACTTCCTTGCCCGGCCCGCATGGCATCGGCGACTTCGGGCCCGACGCCTACCACTTCGTCGACTGGCTCGTCTCGGCCGGCCAGAAGCTGTGGCAATTGCTGCCGATGACGCCCATCGGTCCGGGCGATTCGCCGTACCAGAGCGTCTCGGCATTCGCCGGCAGCCCGCTGATGGTGGCGCTGGAGCCGCTGATCCAGCGCGGTTGGCTGCACGTGCCCAAGTTGCCGGATTTCGATGCGCAACGTGTCGACTTCGCGCGAGTCGCCCCTTGGCGTATGCAGCGCCTGCGCGACGCGGCGGCGGGCTTCCACGCGCGGGCGTCCGCCGCCGACCGCAACGCACTCGCCGCGTGGTGCGAGCGTGAGAAAGACTGGCTCGACGACTATGCATTGTTCATGGCGTTAGAGGCGGCGCATGGCGGCCAGCCGTGGTGGACCTGGGCGCCGCCGCTCGCGCGCCGCGAACCCGAGGCGGTGCAGGCGGCGCGCAGCGCGCACAGCGCCGAGATCGGTTTCTGGAAGTTCGTGCAGTGGTGCTTCGACACGCAGTGGCAGGCCGTGAAGGCCTATGCGATTGAGCGCGGCGTGTCC
>JANOLA010000371.1:0-4649 GCA_031419535.1 Burkholderiales bacterium
TCGCCACATGGCGCAGCGCTCCGGCCGCGCCGCTGCCACCGCCCGCGCCGAGCGGCGTGCGCTTGAGCAGCCACAGCGCGAGCGGGATCAAGGCGAGCACGGCGATGAACCACAGCGCCGAGCTGAACAGCGTTGACGTCATCGGGGTGCGCCGTGACGAGTGCTGCGAGAAGCGGTGTGCATGGTGGGATCCGGTGGCGCTTTGAATGGCGGAATCAGTGGTGGCCGATGGCGGTCGATGGCGGTCGACGGCAGTCAATGGCGACTCAGGCGCCGCATGCGCTCCGACGGCGTGACGATGTCGGTCAGCCGGATGCCGAACTTGTCGTTGACGACGACGACCTCGCCCTGCGCGATCAGGTAGCCGTTCACCAGCACGTCCATCGGTTCGCCGGCCAGCGTCTCGAGTTCGACGACCGAGCCCTGCGCGAGTTGCAGGATGTGCTTGATCGGGATGCGCGTGCGCCCCAGCTCCACCGTGAGCTGCACGGGGATGTCGAGGATCATGTTGATGTCGTTGCCCGCCGCCATCTGGGCGCCGCCCGCGAGGTTCGCGAACGACACCGGCGCCACCTGTTCGACGGCGGTTTGCACCGCCGGTGCTGATGCCGACCCGCCCGCCGGCCTTGCCTCGGTCAGTGCCGCGGCCCATTCGTCGGCCATCGCGTCCTGGGGCGAAGGGGCGGCAGCGCTGTTCTCAGAAGTCATGTCGGGTTCCCTGCGAGCTCGTCGTCGCGACCGAGTTCACTGAATGATGAAGTTCGAGAAGTGCACTTGCGTCACGGGGTTGTGCACGGGCTTGGCTTTCTTGTCGCTCTTCTTCTTGGCCTTCGGGTCGGCCTCTTCATCGGCCTCTGCGTCGGCTTCGGCATCGACGGCATCCGCGCCTTCTTCGGCATCGTCCTTCGCCGTCTGGGACGGCTTGGCAGCGCTCTTGGCCGGCACGTCTTTCGGGCTGCCCTGCGGCGCAGCGTCGACCACAGGAATCCCGAGCGCGCGCGCCACGCTCACCAGAATTTCGCCCGCGAGCTGTTCCTTGCCACTGCGCTCCAGAAGCTCGTCGGAACTCTTGTGCGCCAGGATCATCAGGATGCCGTTGCGGATGGCGGGCATGTAAGTCTTCATCTGGTCGGCGACCTTGGAGTCGTCGACCTGCAGCGTGATGCCGATCTGCGCGAAGCGGTCGGCCTCCTTGTCGGCGAGGTTGACGACGAACGGATCGAGCGGCACGTAGGTGGGCGCGGCGCTCGGCTTGGCAGCGGCATGGGCTTCGTCTTCGGCGCTCGGCTTGGGCTTCAGGAACAGGTAGGCGCCCGCACCGGCGCCACACAAGACAAGCGCGGCGGCGATCATCACGATGAGCTTCTTGTTGCTTTTCTTGGGAGCTGCTTCGACGGCAACTTCGGGTGCGGCGGCGGACATGGGTGCTCCTCGGGACGAACGACTCGGTGTGCTGCACAGGTGGTGCAGCGAAGTCGAATCGATTATCGAAACCGCACGCGGTGCGGCAAGGACCGATAAGAGCGGCTTTTGCGGCCTACCCCGGGGTCACTGTGGGCTCGGTTTCTCAGCCTCTTTGCTGAGCCACCGCTGCGCGCACTGCAACCTCCGCGCGAGGGCAGGTGGCCCGGGGCTTGGAGCGCAAGCCGGTGTTCGCGCAAGCCCAGACTGGCTCCTACCGTTCCCCAGGGCGGTGGCGGCGCCCCCGTTCTCCGGCCCACGCTCGCGGGGCACCACCGAGGCCCGCCCCAGACAGCCGCGTCATCACCGACCAAGCACGCGAACAGCCAGGACGCCGCGAATGGGGCCTGCGACCGGGGGCACCACCACCGCCCTGCTGCCACCGACGGTGGCCGGCCACCAGTTGGCGTGCCACCAGGTTGCCGGGCCACCTGCCCTCGCGCGGAGCTTGCAGGGCGCGCGCAGCGGCGAACGGCGAACGTCAGCACGGGCCGAAAGCCGCCGGAAAGTTCGATGCCTCAAACGTCAATGACTGTCAGGCGTAGGTGTCAAGGCGGCCGGTGCTCACGCGCAGCGTGTGCACGTTGGGGGGGCCCTCGGGCTCGGCATTGAACCTGCGGTCGGGCGGCACGCCGCTGTCGTTCGACCCCTGGCGTTGCTCGGGCGTGTGTTGCGAGACGCCGCCGCCGCTGAGCGTCAGGCCGGCTTCGCGCAGCGACGCGGCGAGCAGCGGCAAACCGCTCTCGACGATGCCGCGCGTCAACGCCGAGTCGCAGCCGAAGTGAATCTGCGCCTGCTGACCGTCGAGCGCGATCTGCACCGAGATCGGCCCCATCTCGGCGGGGTTGAGTTGCAGCACGGCGTGCTGCACACCGTCGCGCGCGAGGCTGCTGATCTGAAGCGCGAAGGCCTCGCGGAACTGCGGCGCGGTCACCGGCGGCGCGAACTCGATAGGTAGCGTCGCGGCGCCGGGCGTGGCCCCTGGCGCCTGGGCCAGCGCGCCCGCCAGCGCCTGCGCCGCCGAAAGCGCTGCGCTCTCCGCAAAGGCGTTCAGGCGAGGTGCGTCGGCCGGTGCCGCACCGGCCGCGAGGGGCGGCATCGACCACGGGCTTGGGCTCGGTGCGTCGGCATCGAAACGCCCTGATCCGAAGCCGCGGCCTGGCACATCGCCCGTGCGTTCGCGGTTGGAGGCGCCGCTGAACCCGTCGATTCGTTCGCCGTCTCTTTCGCCGATTCGTTCGCTTCGTTCTCCAGTGCGTTCGCCGCGACGTTCGCTGGTTCGCTCGCTGGTTCGCTCGCTGGTTCGTTCACCGATCGCGCCGCGTGTCGCGTCGGCGGAAGGGCGTGCCGCCGCGGACGATGGCGCCGATGCCATCATCCGGCTCGGCACCGTGTCGCCGTCTGCGCGCCCGGTCGGCCGCACGTTCTCCGCGCTTGCTGCGGCACCGGCCCAGGCTGATGCGACTGGCGCGCGCACCGCTTGCCGCGCCGATGCCACTGCCGCGCTGTCGGTCTCGCCACGAGGCGCCAGGTGCGGCGCGCCGCTGACCGCCTGCGCGTCGGGTATTGCAGGCGCCTGCGCGGCAGACGCTGCTGGCGTGACGTCAATCGCTGCTGGCGGGGTATTCGCGGTAGCGGCTCTCAAGTCCGCGTCGGCGCTGTTGACGTCGGTGCCGTCGTTGTGCGTGAGCTTGGCGCTTGTGTTTGCGTCGGCGCCGCCGCCAGAAAGTCGCGGCGCGTGGCGTGACCCTTCACGCGCTTCGCCGTGCACCGCTGCGCCGAGGCCGCCACGCTGCCCGTCGCCGCGAACGGCGGACTGGCCCGGCGCGGCGTCGCCAGGCCGGGCATCGCCCGTGAGTCTGCGCGATGCCGCGGGTTCGGTGCCAGGTGGCGTGTCGGACGCCGCCGCGGTGGCTGCCCACGCAGGAATCGCGGCAGCAAGCGCTGCGGGCGTCGTTGCTGAAATCGTTGCTGAAATCGTCGCAGGAGTTGAGCTGGAAGACGAAGCGGTCTGGCCAAAAGTCTGCTGCACTACGATGTCATGCAAAACACCGAGGCTCGCCGCTTCGAGCTGCGCAGCCCGGGCCGGCGTCGGCTCCGTGAGTGCGGTGTGCGGCTGCGCGCCTGCCGGCGCCGCACTGCTCAACAGTTGCGCCAGCAACTCGTGCAGACCCGCCAGTTCGCCAACGGGGCCGCGGTCCGCCGCCAAGTCGTGGCCAGCGGGCACCGCGGAGTTTTCGTCGCTTGCTTGCAGAGGCTCGATCCGCCCCAATCCAGATTCGCAGAGCGCCGCGGCGAGCCCGGTCGTCGAGCCCAGCTCCGGTGCCGGCCGCAATGTCCGCGCTTCGGCGAGCGCGGACTCGAGCAAGGCCGCGCCGGCGGCCGTGCTGCGCCCGAGGTGTTCAATGAACGACAGCCCCGCGGGCAAGCCCGAGGCGGCATCGGCCGCGCCCGGGGGCGAGGCGCAAGCGGGTGCGAGCGAGGCGAGCAGGGTGTCGAGGCTGGTGTGTGAAGGGCTGGTGTGCATGGCGGTGTCAGAAGATCGAAGTCATGACCTGGAATTCGCTGTCGTGAACGGTGCGCGACGCCATCTCGTCGTTGAATTTCTGCTCGCGCCGGCCGGCGTTGACGCGCAGCTGCTGCTGGCGGCGTTCGATCAGCTTGCGCACCGAGGCCACGCGCAGCTCGCGCTCGCGCAACAGCGCGCGTGCCTTGTCGGCCCGCAGCACGGCGTTGTGTACCGTGCCCTGCTGGTGCTCGAGCGCCTGCGTCAGGCGCTGCATGAAGCCGTGGTAGCTGCGCACCAGCTCCATCTGGCCGTGCTCGCTGAACTGGCGGCTCCAGCGCTCTTCGTACTCGCGCCGGTAGAGCAGCAACTGTTCGTACTGGGCAACGATCGCGAGTTTCGCGTTGTTCGCCACTTGCCAGGCACTCAAGGCGCGGTCGGATTCGTCTTGGGCGTGGTGCAACAGGGAGAGCAGGGATTGCATGGGGCGTTCGTGAAATCAAACGGGTTTCGATTCGCCGAGCACGGCGTGCAGTGCGTCGACGCTGGCTGTTAGGTTGGCGCCGCGGTTCATGTCTTGTTGCAGCATGGCGGCGATCGGGTCATGCAGCCGCACCGCGGCGTCGAGTTCGGCGTCGTGGCCGGGGCTGTAGGCGCCGAGCTGGATCAGGTCGCGTGCCTT
>JANOLA010000372.1:0-1697 GCA_031419535.1 Burkholderiales bacterium
ATGGGCGTGCTCGAATCGCCGCACGCGGCGTCGGGGGCGCCGTCAAGTGCGAAGACCCAGCTGCTCGCCGGCAAACCCTGCCCCGAATGCGGCAACCCGACGCTGATCCACCGCGACGGCTGCGATTTCTGCACCGCGTGCGGCTATGTGGGGCAGTGTGGCTGAACCTGTAGTGAGTGTAGTGAGCGCAGCGCCGCAACGGACTGTCAAACGCGCTGTCAAAACTTCAACTTCAAGGCCGCGGCCAGCCCCCAGACGCGGCCGCGCTCGCTGAGCGCATCCGGGCGCGGCCAGAAGTGGCCCACGCCGATTTCGCCGAGCAGCCAGTTGCCGTACAGCGGCTGCTCCCAACGCACTTGAAGGCCGTATTCCGAGACCGGCACGTCCGTGCCTTGGGCGCCGCTCAGCAGCGCCTCGAGCGCGAGCACGCGCTCCACGCCCAGCACCTTGTAGGCGCCGACGAGGCTGTTCCATTCGAATCTTCGGCTCACCTGCGTGATCGTGGCCGAATTGAGCCAGCGCACCGCCACCGTCGGCGAGAACGTGTGTGAATAGGAGCCGACCGTGGTGGATCCGAAGTGGTCGGCGAGCGTCCAGAACAGCGTTTCTCGAAATCCGATCGTGTCTGCGTCACTGAGAGCCCAGGCGCGGTCGTAGCTCGCCTGCGCGAACGGCTTGAACGGGCCGCGCACGCCGAGGCGGAATTCGAACGACTCCAGAAACGGCAGTTTCACGCCGGCGAAGAAGGAGCGCTCGATGGGCCGAGATTCACGCAGGCGCTGCTGCTGCGAAAACGCCTGCGGGTTGTCGGTCACGACGTCGCGCTCGTCGTCGTTGCCGATGAACACATGCACCCGCTGTTCGAGATTGGGCAGGCGAAACCGCGCGTTGAAGCGCTGGTCGAATTCATGCAACTGCCCCTGGCGCTTGTGCACGATCAGATCGATCCGACCGTCGCCGACCTTGCCGCCTTCGTCGAACGACTTGTCGCCGAAGCTGCCGTCCACCGCGCGCGCCAGCCACTCGGTGGTGGAGCGCAGCGTGCGCCGCGTCGTTTGCAGGAGGTCCTCGACCACCTGCGAAGGGGTTGCGGTCGCTTCGGCGGAGTTTTCAGCGGCGGGAGCCGTTGCAGGTGGATCGGGTGTCGGCTCGCTGCTTTGTTGCGCGAGCGCCGGCAGGTGCAGGCAGGCACCGGCGGCCAGCGCCGCCCTGACGAAAAAGACCAGCCAAATCGACGCGCAATGACGCATGGGCCACGGTAACCGCCAGCGCATCGCGGTCAGCGGCCGCGGCTGGACTCGACGCCCAGGCTGATCGCCAGCGGCAGCGCGGCGCCGATGCACGCCGCGGCGAGCACGTCGGTGGGCCAGTGCACCCCGAGCACCAGGCGCGACAGCGCGACGAGCGCGATCCAGGTGAGTGCGATGCCGACCACGGTGTCGCGCGTGGCCGGGCGCAGCCGCGCCAGGCTCAGTGCCAGCGCGGTGGCGAACGCGGCGACGACGAGCGTGTGGCCGCTCGGAAAGCTCGAACCCCAGTACCACTGCGTGGCCCACAGCCGAGGGCGCTCGCGGCCGACGAGCATCTTGACCACGTAGACGATGCTCGCGCCGCCGATCGTCGACGCGGCGACGAGCAACGCTTCGAAGCGGTGCTGGCGCAGCAGCAGCAGCGCAACCGTGAACAGCGTCAGCGGC
>JANOLA010000373.1:0-5131 GCA_031419535.1 Burkholderiales bacterium
CCGAGAAACAGGTCGGCGACGATGGGCGCCATGTCGCGGTGCGTCAGGTGCCCGTCGGGGCGCAGCCAGGTGAACATCCAGTTCATCATGCCGAACAGCAGCATCGCGAGCGGCTTGGCCAGCGAGCCGGTGTCGACGTCCGGCCGCGCCGCGGCGATGGCGCGCGCGAATGCGGCGACGACGTGGCGCTCCTTGGCCATCACGCGCTTGCGGTGCGCCGGGATCAGGAACTTCACGTCTTGCGTCAGCACGCCGTGCGCGTCGCGCGCGAGTGCGTATTCCTCGACGAAGCGCTGGATCAATCTGCGCAAGCGCTCGTTCGGCCCGAGGCGCAGCGCTTCGACTTCGGCGACCAGCGCCTCGAGCCGAGACACATGGCCATCGGCGATCTCGAGCAGCAGCTGGTACTTGTCGTCGACGTAGTGATAGAGCAGCGCCTTGGAGATGCCGCACTCGCGCGCCACGTCGTTCATCGTCGTCGCGGTGTAGCCCTTCGCCGCGAACAACGCGGCGGAGGCGCGCACGATGGTCTCGCGGTTCGGTTCGAAGTGCGCCGAGCGCGCTCTGGCCATCGGTGTTCCGCGTGCGCCGTCAGCGCTGGTCGAGCGTGATCGTCACCTTCGCGCTCGTCGGGTGCGCCTGGCAGCACAGCACGAAGCCCATCGCGACTTCCGCACCGCTGAGCGCGAAGTTGCGGTCCATGCGCACCTCGCCCTCTAACAGCTTGCCTTTGCAGGTGGAGCACACGCCGGCCTTGCAGGCATAGGGAACGTCCAGACCGGCGCGCCGGGCGGCGTCGAGGATCGACGGGTCGCTGAGGCGAAACTCGACCTGGCGCGCCAGGCCGTCGATGACCAGCGTGACCTGGGCATGGTCGGCGTCGGACTCTTCGACGTGGTGCTCGGTGGCGCTCAGCGGATCGCCGAAACGCTCGATGTGCACATGCGCTTCGGCAATGCCTGCGCCCGTCAGCGCCGTGCTCACGGCGTCGATCATTCCGGCCGGGCCGCAGACGAAGGCCTCGTCAACGCTCGCCGCGGGAACCAGCGTGTTCAGAAAACCCGCCATGCGCTGTGCGTCGAGCCGGCCGTTGAACAGCGGCGCGTCCTGCTCCTCGCGCGAAAACACGTAAGCAGCGCTGAAGCGCCCGATGTGGCGGTTCTTCAGATCGGCGAGCGCATCGAGAAACATCGTTGTGCCGATGCGCCGGTTGGCGTAGATCAAGGTGCAGCGCGACAGGGGTTCGATCGTGAGGGTCGTCTTCATCAGCGACAGCATCGGCGTGATGCCGCTGCCCGCGGCAACGAACAGAAAGTGGCGCCGCGCTCGTGGATCGAGCGGCACGAAGAAGCGCCCCAGCGGGGGCAGCACGTCGAGTGTTTCACCCACACGCAGGTGCTCGATCGCCCAGCCCGAAAACACGCCACCCGGCAGCAGGCGGATGCCGACCTTCAGGTCCGGCTCGTGCGGCGCGCTGCAAATCGAATACGAGCGGCGCAGGTCTTCACCCACGACAAAGGTGCGCAGCGTCAGGTACTGGCCCGCGGTGAAGGCGAAGGTGTCGCGCAACTCGCTTGGGACCTCGAGCTCGACGATCAGCGCATCGGCATCGTGCTCGATGCCGGCCACGCGCAGTGGGTGAAAGGCGAGACTCATCGGGCTAGACGTCCCAGACTCTCAAATCGGCTTGAAGTAGTCGAACGGTTCGCGGCACGCCAGGCAGCGGTACAGCGACTTGCACGCCGTGGAGCCGAACTCCGAGAGCCGCTCGGTGTTTGCGCTCTTGCAGCGAGGGCAGGGCACGTCGCGCGGGTGGAAATGCAAGGTGTGCGTGTGGGCGTCGCGTGCCACGGTGTGAGGCGGTGCGATGCCGTAGCGTCGCAGCTTTTCCGCGGCAACGGGCGCGATCCAGTCGGTTGTCCACGCGGGGGCGTATTGGAGTTCGATGTGGACGGTGCGTGCGCCGGCCTCCAGCAGTGCGGCGCGCACCGCGTCTTGAATCGCTTCCGTTGCGGGGCAACCCGAATAGGTGGGCGTGACGACCACGTGCACGGCACCGCGATCGACCGAGACGCCGCGCACGATGCCCAATTCCAGCACAGACAGCACCGGCACTTCGGGGTCGAGCACGTGCCCCAGCGCCTGCCAGGCCGAGGCTTCATCGATGGCCGCTCGCGCGCTGGCCACGGCCGCGCCGCTCACCACACCGCCCCGGGAAAAGCGCGCGGCAGCGCCTGCATTTCGGCGAGCAGGAAGCCCATGTGCTCGCTGTGGCGGCCGCTCTTGCCGGTGGAGCGAAAGGTGGAACTGGCCGGCGGCGCGAGGCGAGCATCGTCGAGCACCGGCTGCACGGCAGCAAGCCATGCGCCCTGCAAGCTGCTCCATGCCGGGCCGAGGCCGCCGGCCGCGGCAGAAGAATCCACCGCATCGTCGGCAAACCACTCGGCGCAGTAAGGCCACAGCTCGGCAAGCGCTGCCGCGACGCGCCGGTGCGATTCTTCGGTGCCGTCGCCCAGGCGCCGCACCCAGTCAGCGAAATGGCGTTGGTGGTAGCGCGTTTCTTTCGCGCACTTGGCGGCGATTGCGGCGAGCTGCGCGTTGTTCGAATTCGCGAGCGCCGGCCACAGTGTGCCGAGGAACGCCGACCACAGGCAGCCGCGCAGCACGGTCTGCGCGAAGTCGCCGTTAGGCAGTTCCAGCATCGTGACGTTGAAATAGTCGCGTTCGATGCGCAGATACGCCATTGCATCTTCATCGCGCCCCGCGCCTTCGAATTGGCCCGCCAGCGTGAGCAGCGCGCGCGCCTGGCCGAGATGGTCGAGCGCGATGTTGGTCAGCGCAATGTCCTCCTCGAGCACCGGCGCGTGGCCGCACCACTGCCCCAGGCGCTGGGCGTGGATCAGGCTCGAGTCCGCGATGCGCAGGATGTATGCAAGCTTCGGGCGGTCACCCTCACCCCAAACCTCTCCCGCAAGCGGGAGAGGGGGAAATAGGGGAGCGGCGCCGTCAATGGAGTGCCCGGGGGTGTTCTTGCCTTGCTCCCTCTCCATCTGGGAGAGGGTTGGGGTGAGGGGGTCTATGTGAATCGGGCTCACATGTGGTCCAAGTCAGGCGGCAGCTTGTAGAACGTGGGGTGGCGGTACACCTTGTCGGCCGCGGGCTCGAAATCCATGTCGCGCGTATCCGGGTCGCTGGCGACGATCTGGTCTGAACGCACCACCCAGATGCTCGTGCCTTCCTGGCGCCGCGTGTAGACGTCGCGAGCCATCTGGATCGCCATCGTCGCATCGGCGGCGTGCAAGCTGCCGCAATGTTTGTGGTCCAGGCCGCTCTTGCTGCGAATGAACACTTCCCAGAGTGGGAATTCGGCGCTGGTGTGGGTGGCGGCCATGCTTCAGGCCGCCTGCGGTTGCGGCACGCTGTTTGCCGCGTTCTTTGCTGCGTTCTCTGCGGCTTGCTTGCTTGCCTGCTTCGCGGCATACGCGAGCGCCGCCTCGCGCACCCACGCCCCGTCGTCCCACGCCTTGACGCGCGCGGCGAGGCGCTCCTTGTTGCACGGGCCGTTGCCATTCACGACGTTCCAGAACTCCGACCAGTCGATCACGCCGTAGTCGTGCGCGCCGCGCGCCTCGTTCCATTTCAAATCGGGGTCGGGCAGCGTCACTCCCAACACTTTCGCCTGATCGACACACGCGTCGACGAACTTCTGGCGCAGCTCGTCGTTCGAATTGCGCTTGATGCCCCAGCGCATCGACTGCTCGCCGTGGGTCGATTCGCTGTCGGGCGGGCCGAACATCATCAGTGACGGCCACCACCACCGGTTCACCGCGTCTTGCACCATGTCGCGCTGCGCTGGCGTTCCCTGCGTCATCATCGTCAGCAGCGACTCGAACCCCTGGCGCTGGTGGAACGACTCTTCTTTGCACACGCGCACCATCGCGCGCGCGTAAGGCCCATACGAGCAGCGGCACAGCGGCACCTGGTTCATGATCGCCGCGCCGTCGACCAGCCAGCCGATCGTTCCCACATCGGCCCATGTGAGCGTGGGGTAGTTGAAGATCGAGCTGTACTTGGCGCGGCCGCTGTGCAGCGCGTCGACCAATTCGTCGCGCGACACGCCCAGCGTCTCGGCCGCGGCGTACAGGTACAGGCCATGCCCGCCTTCGTCTTGCACCTTGGCGAGCAGGATCGCCTTGCGCTTGAGCGACGGCGCGCGCGTGATCCAGTTGCCCTCGGGCAGCATGCCCACGATCTCGGAGTGCGCGTGCTGGCTGATCTGGCGCACGAGGGTCTTGCGGTAATGCTCGGGCATCCAGTCTTTCGCCTCGATGAATTCGCCGGCGTCAATACGCTCTTCGAATTGCGCTTCGAACGCGGCCTCGCGCTGTTGTTCCTCGGCCGACTTGACGGGCTTGACCTTGCCCTTGGCCTCATGAGCAAATGTGGCTTTGCCACTTTGCTTATCCCCCTCGGGGGGCGGACGACGTAAGTCGTCGGCCTGGGGGTGCTCTTGCCCCATCGTGTCCATCGCTTGGGTGTACATGTTCGCTCCTCAACCGCGTTGCCGCTTGTCGATCACGCGGCGTGCCTTGCCCACCAGTGTGCGCTCCACCGACTCGGGCGCGCCCACGACCACGCGCGCGCTGACGCCGATCAGCGTCTTGATGCGGTGCTGCAGCCAGCCGGCCGCGGCGTCGCGGTCGACGCCCGTCGCCGATGGCAGCACTTCGCAACGCACTTCGATCTCGTCCAGATGACCCTCGCGCGTCACGACGATCTGGTACTGCCCGGCGAGTTGCCCGTGCTGGAACACGAGCTCCTCGATCTGCGTCGGGAACAGGTTCACGCCCCGGATGATGAGCATGTCGTCGCTGCGCCCGACGATTTTTCCCATGCGGCGCATGCTGCGTGCGGTGGGCGGCAGCAGGCGCGTCAAGTCGCGCGTGCGGTAGCGGATGACCGGCAGCGCCTCCTTGGTCAGCGTCGTGAACACGAGCTCGCCTTCCTCGCCGCCCTTCGACTCGTCATACGGCAGCACGACGCCGGTCTCGGGGTCGATGATCTCCGGGTAGAAGTGGTCTTCCCAGACCACCAGACCGTCCTTGGTCTCGATGCACTCGTTGGCCACGCC
>JANOLA010000374.1:0-2239 GCA_031419535.1 Burkholderiales bacterium
CGAGACCACCATGATCGTCGAACGCATCTGGACCGGCAACGCCTACCGCAACTTCAACTACCTGATCGCTTGCCCCGAAACCGGCGAGGCGCTCGCGATCGACCCGCTCGACCATGGCAAATGCCTGGCCGCGGCGAAGGCGCGCGGCTGGCGCATCACGCAGTTGCTGAACACGCACGAGCACCACGACCACACGGGCGGCAACGCGGCGATGGTCGCCGCCACCGGCGCGAAGCTGATCGCGCACCATCGTTCAGGCGCGAGCATCCCCGGTGTGGACCGCGGCGTGAAGGCGGGCGACGTGATCAAGGTCGGCAAAACAGTCGAGCTGGAGTGCCTGGACACACCCGGCCACACGATGTGCCACATCTGTCTGCGTTCGCACACGAACGAGCCTGCGCTGTTCTCCGGCGACACGCTGTTCAACGCCGGCGCGGGCAACTGCCACAACGGCGGCGACCCGCATCTGATGTACCAGACCTTCGCCGAGCAACTCGACCGCCTGCCCGAGAACACGCGCATCTACCCGGGGCACGACTACATCGAGAACAACCTGAGGTTCACGCTGTCGCGCGAGCCCGGCAACGCCGCGGCGCGCGAGCTGCTGCCTCAGGTGGCCGGGCACGACCCGGCGCAATCGATCGTGACCACACTGCGCGACGAGCGCCAGTTCAACACCTTCTTTCGGCTGAACAGCGCCGAGGTGATCACGAAGCTGCGCGAGAGTTTTCCGGAGCTGCACGACGAGCCCGATGCGAAGACGGTGTTCGTGATGCTGCGCGAATTGCGCAACAAGTGGTAGGGCCGCGATGAACGCACCGAACTCCCAGGCCGACCTTGGTGCCGCGCTCGCCGACGCGGTGGCGAATTATCGGTCGCGCAATCCGGCGAGTGCGCGCCAGTTCAGCAGCGCCACCGAGGTCATGCCCGGCGGCAATACGCGCACGGTGCTCTTCAACGACCCGTTCCCGTTGACGATGGCGCGCGGCGAGGACTGCTGGTTGTGGGACCTTGATGGCCACAAGTACCTCGACGCTTTGGGTGAATTCACCGCGGGGCTGTACGGCCACTCGCACCCGGTGATCCGCGAGGCGCTGCACGCGGCTCTGGCCGACGGCTTGAGCCTGGCGTCGCACACCGTGCGCGAAGCCGAGCTGGCGCGCGAGATTCGCGCCCGCTTCAATTCGATGGAACTGCTGCGCTTCACGAACTCGGGCACCGAGGCGAACCTGCTCGCGCTCGCGGTCGCGAAGGTGCACACCGGGCGGCGCAAAGTGCTGGTGTTCGATGGCGCGTACCACGGCGGCGTGTTGTCGTTCGGCGGTGGCGTGAGTTCGCCTGTCAACGTGCCGCATGAATTCGCGATCGCGCCGTACAACGACCTCGACGCGGTGCGCGCGATCGTCGCGCGCGAAGGCGCGGCGCTGGCCGCGATCCTGGTCGAGCCGATGCTCGGCTCGGGCGGCTGCATCCCCGGCGAGCCGGCGTTTCTGCGCGGCTTGCAGGAGCTTGCGAAAGAGTGCGGCGCGCTGTTCGTGTTCGATGAAGTGATGACCTCGCGCCTGTCGATCGGCGGGCGCCAGGCGCTGCTCGGCCTGAAGCCCGACCTGACGACGCTTGGCAAGTATTTTGGCGGCGGCCTGAGCTTCGGCGCCTTCGGCGGGCGCGCCGACGTGATGGCGCGCTTCGACCCGCGCCGCGCCGACGCGCTGGCGCACGCCGGCACCTTCAACAACAACGTATTGACGATGGCGGCCGGGCTCGCCGGCCTGCGCCGTGTGCTCACGCCGCACGCGCTGGAGACGCTGAACGCGCGCGGCGAACGGCTGCGCCAGAGCATGAACGACGAATTCGCGAAGCAGCAGGTGGCGATGCAGTTCACTGGCCTCGGCTCCATCATGACGGTGCACGCCACGAACCGGCCGTTGCGTTCGCCAGCGGACTTGGCCGGCAGCGACTCGCGCGCGAAAGACTTGCTGTACTACGCGCTCATCGAGCGCGGCGTGTTCATGGCGCGGCGCGGCTTCATCGCGTTGTCGCTGCCGTTCGGCGATGCGCAGGCACAAATGTTCAGTGCCGCGCTTGCCGACGCGGTGCGCGAACACCGCGCGGTGTTGCCGCAGGCCGGGTGGCTCAGAGGTTGAGAGTTTTTCGGTCTTGCTCCCTCCCGCTTGCGGGAGAGGGTCGGGGTGAGGGTCGGTGTTACGGGGCACTGGTGCCGGCCGCCAGCCCTCACCCC
>JANOLA010000375.1:0-8776 GCA_031419535.1 Burkholderiales bacterium
CCGGTTTATGGAGGAGCGATTGCGAAGCTCCCACAAGCCGGGCCCGCTACATCGAGCGCTACAAGGCTGACGGACTGGAGGGCCTGCTCGACAAGCGGCTCAGCCAGATTTCCAAACGCCGAGCCAGCACCGCAGAAGTCGACCAGGTGGTGCAGACCCGCAAGAGCGGCTTCGCCGGCTGGAACGTCGCGCACTTTCACAGCAAGTACCGCGCCGAGTTCAAAGGCACGCGCAGCTACAGCTCGGTCAAGACCGTGCTGCAAGGAGCCGGGCAGGTCAGACGTGCCAAGAGCCGAGGCAAGCACCGCATCAAACGCGAGCGCGCGCCGCTGCCCGGGATGATGGTGCACCAGGACGCCAGCACCCACCGCTCGGTGCCGTCTCAGGCGCTGTGGGATCTGGTGGTGACGATGGACGACGCCACCGGCGAACACACCAGCCTGTTCCTCTGCGACCAGGAAGGCACGGCGTCGAGCTTTCACGGCATCGGCCAGACGGTGGCGCGCTATGGGATGTTCTGCAGCCTGTACACCGACCGGGGCAGCCACTACTTTCACACCCCGCAGGCGGCTGGCAAGGTGGACAAGCTCAATTTGACGGAGGTGGGTCGCGCGCTCAAGCAGCTGGGCATCGGGCACATCGCGGCGTACTCGCCCGAGGCGCGCGCTGGTCGCGTACGACCGCAACGGCAAGTCAACGGCGCCACAGAAGGAGGTGCTCAGGTCGGCCGCTTGAGGGCCGACGCGAACCACGCGAGCGGGCCGCAAAGCCATTGCGGGCTACGCCCTCCACAGCTTTGCGGCCCGCTCGATCAGATCAACAGCAAGCGGACAATCTATTTGCTACCAAACCGGACAGTTCTATTTGCTGCCGACACCGAAGAACCCCTCGCTGTGCCACTTGCCTGGCGGACTGCCGCGTCGAGGCCTTGCCCGGCTGCTCGCGCCGATCAGGCGGTACCTTCAGGTGGGCGACCCTGCGGTGCCGGTGTGGCCGTGGAATCCATCGAGCGAAACGATGTCAGCGCTTCCGCGTCGGCAGAAACATCGTCTCCCCAATAGGGCCCAATAGGGGTCTGTCGAAGAAACGAAAAACGGGCCAGCTCAAGTGTGAACTGACCCGTCGAATGAAGTGGCGCGGCTGGCAGGATTCGAACCCACGACCCCTTGGTTCGTAGCCAAGTACTCTATCCAACTGAGCTACAGCCGCGCGGCCGGGCAGTATAGCCGCACTTGTTCGTTTGCCTCGGTCACTCGCCCAGGCGCGCGGCGGATTCGTAGCATTGTGCCGCGCGCTGTGCGTCGTCTTCGTCGAGGGCGATCTGCGCGAGCCGCAGCCACGCTTCGCGGCGCCAGCGCACGCGCAGCGCGGTGTCGCGCGCGGCTTGCTCGAGCGCTTGCCGGGCCTTGCCCCAGAGCTGCCGCTCGGCGAGCGCCGCGCCGACCGCCAGGGCGATCGCGCCGTCGCGCGGAAACGCCGACGCGGCGGCCTCCAGGCGCGCCAACCATTCGGGGCCGATGCCTGATACTGCTTTCGACAAGGCCTGCGCGATGGCGCCGCGCTCGTCGCTTGGCAGCTCGCCCAGGCGCTCCCAGAAGGGCCGCAGCCAGCCGCGCGCTTCGTCGGTGGCACCGAATTCGGCGGCGCGTTGCGCGGCGCGCGCGGCGACGAAAGCGTCGCGCCGGTCGGCGGCCTCGAACTGTTGCCAGGTGCGGCGCAACTGGTCGGCGTCGCGCGCGCTGTCGAGCGATTCGTTGGCCAGCGTGCGCAACAGCCCTTCGGCGGCGGGTTTGGAAAACGCCTGGTGTTTGGCGAGCAGGCGCGCCGTCTTCAGCGCTTCCTGCGGCTGGCGCGCGAGCCGCGCGGCCTGCAGCTTCAGGCGCAGCGAGTGGGTGCGGCGCGCCACGCCGGTCGGCAGCTCACCGAGCCACTGCAAGGCGCGTTCGGCGTCGCGGTCGTCGAGCGCCCATTCGGCGGCGAGCAGCCGTGCGCCCTCTTCCGCCGGGTTGCCGCCGATCGAATGGCGCGACAGCTCGAACGCGTCGCGCAGCGCGGCGTCGCGCCCCGGGCGGTCTTGCAGGCGGTGCGCGCTGCCGGCGGCGAGCACATGGGCGAGCATCGTGAACTGCTTGTCGCGCTCGAACTCCCCCGTGTCGCGCTGGATCGCGAGCGCGCGCTGCGCCGATTTCTGGGCGCGCGTGAAACGCCCGCCGAAGTAGAAACCGAGCGCGTCGCGCAGTGCCTGTTGCGCGCCGCGCTCGCGCCGCGCGATGCGCCATTCCTGCGCGCGCCGCGGCAGCTCGATGAGCAGCACCGCGCCGCGGATCGCCGCCAGCAACACCGCGCAACTCGCCACGAGCAGCAGCAGGAACAAGTTGAGCGACAGGTCGATGCGCCAGCCCGACCAGTAGACCGACGCCAGGCCATCGTTGGCACCGAGCGTGGCTGCCGCGATCACGGCGATCACGAACAGCAGCAGCAGCCAGAACACGGTGCGCATCGTCGAAACGTGCTTCGAAATCGCGGTTCGCCGGCCGGTCAGCGGCCCGCGCCGGCCGCGGCGAGTGCCGACAGCGTGTCGTCGGGGCGCGGCACGACGATCTGGCGCGCTTGCACGCTCACCTGCTTCGCCAGTTCCAGCGCGAGCTGGGTGCGCTTGGAGTTGCGGTCGAAGAATTTTTCCAGCATGGAGCGCGCGCCGGCCAGATCGGACTGCGCGGTTTCGAACTGCCGGCTCAGCAGCGCCAGGCGTGCATTGAGCAAGCGCAGCTTGAGGTTCTCTTTCAAGAAGAACGCCTGCTCGGGAGCGATGAACATGGCCTCCGGTGCGTCGATGCGCGTCACGCGGATCAGCGAGCGCGCCTCGAATGCAACGCGCTGCCAGGCAGCGTCCCACGCGTCGGCGAGCGCGCTCGCCCAGGGCCAGGCGTTGGGCGGCTTCGCGCCGCCAGCAGGCGCGGAGGCGGAGGCGGATGCGGATGCGGATGCGGCCGACGCCGCCGCGCGTGCCGCCTCACGTGCTGCATCCCGCGCCACTTCAGCCGGCTTGGGCCCGGCCTTGCGCGATTCCACCGACACCAGCAGCGGCAACTCGTCGACCATGCGGATCGCCTCGTCGAGCTTGATCGCCAGGCTCGCCACGTCGGCCACGCCGGCCGCGCGCACGCGGTCGAGGTCGCGTGCGATCGCGCGGCGCACGCGCTCGAACTTGGGCTGGGCGTGGCGTTGCAAGCGTTCGTCGCTTTGCCGCAGCGCCGCGATCAGCGGCTCGGCGCTGCCGGTGATGGCGTTGTGCTGCACGGCGACGCGGATTTCGGCCTCGATGTCGACGATCAGGTTCTCGTCGCGCGAACGCGTCAGCGACTGCAGCAGTTCCTCCAACTGGCCGCGCTGCACCGTCACTTCGGCCAGGCGCGCTTCGAGCAGCGCGAGCTTGGCGGCGCCTTCGAGCATGCCCTCCTGCGCCTGCTTGGCGAGCAGCCGCGCCTCGGTGGCCATCGCCGTACCGTCTTGCTGGCGCAGCACCAGCTCGCGCTCGAGCGCGGCGTGGCGCTCGCTCACATTCCAGGCGACGTAGAGGGCGAGCACGCCGAGCAGCAAGGCCAGGCCGAGGCCCAGAGTCACGAGAGACGGGCGCCGGCGGGTGCGCGGCCGAGGGTTGGAGTCGTGGCCGGCGGCGGCACCCGCGGACGTGGCACCAGCGGCACCGGCACCACCAGCGGCACCAGCGGCAGCGGCCGCGCCAGCGCTCAGGGAAGCGGACCCCGAGGAAGCCACCGCGTTCGGCAAAGACGCCGCCGGCGCCGGATCGGCGGACGATGAAGACGGCACTGGCGACGGCGGCAAGCTCACTGCGTCTGCCTCTCGGCCAACTGAATGCACGCCACCACCGCGTCGAGCGTCGGGCGCGTTTTGACGACGTTGCCGAAGCCCACTTCCTGGGCGCGCGCGGCGATGCGCGGGTGCGTGGCGATGGCCCAGGCGCGCGCCAAATCCACATTGCTCAGCGCCTGCGCCAGGTGCGTCACTGCTTCGGAACTGCTGAACAACCACAGGTGCGCCTGCGGCTCGGCCAGCGCGTGCGCCAGCAGTTGCAACTGCGCCGGCGTGAATTGCGGTGCAGCGCGCCGATAGGCACTCACCGCGTTCACCTTCGCGCCCAGGCTTTGCAGTTTCTCGGCGAGCCATTCGCGCCCGCCGTCACCGCGCACGATCAACACCTTGGCGCCGCGCCAGTCCTGGCCTTCGAGGCGTTGCCACAAGGCCTCGGAATCGAATTGCACAGCGTCCGCCGCGGGCTCGGCGATGCGCTCCGCGGCCACACCCTGGGCGAGCAGCGCGCGCGTCGTGCCCGGACCGGTGGAGGCCACTTGCAAGTCATTCGGCCAGGGCAGGCCCGCCGGCTTGCACGCGAAAAAATGCTCCACGGCGTTCGGGCTGACGAACACCACCAGGCGCAACTGAGCGATGCGCGACCACGCGAGCACCACCGCCACCGATTCAGGCGCGGGCTGAATGTCGATCAACGGCAAGGCCACCGCGTCGATGTCAAGATCGCGCAGCTTCCCGACCCACTGCAAGGCCTGCTGCACCGGGCGCGTGACGAGGACTTTCACTGCTCACGCAATCGACGCCGCCAGATAAGCGTCGGCACCCTGGTCGCGCAAGGCTTGCGCCGCGGCGCGCCCCAGGGCCAGCGCCGCGCTGTCGTCGCCGACTTTGCCTCGATGCGCGGCCCGCAACAAAGGCGCCGACGGGTCCTGCGAGTTGCCGAGCGCGGCGCGTAATTCGAGCTCGCCACCCGCCCAGCTGGCGTGGGCCGCGAGCGGAACGCTGCAACTGCCGCCGAGCACGCGCGACACCGCACGTTCGGCCTGCACCGCGAGCCACGTGGGGCGGTGTGTCAAGCGGCTCAACTGCGCGCCCAGCGCCTGCGCCGAGCTGCGCCGCTCCAGGCCCAGCGCGCCCTGGCCGGCACAGGGCAGCATCTGCTCGGTCTCGAAGAAGGCGCGGATTCGGTTGGCCAGGCCCAGCCGCTTCAAGCCCGCCGCGGCGAGCACGATCGCGGCGTACTCGCCTGCGTCGAGCTTGCGCAAGCGCGTATCGAGGTTGCCGCGCAGCGGCTGCACATCGAGGTCGGGGCGCAACGCCTTGAGCTGCACCACGCGGCGCAGGCTCGACGTTCCCACGGTGGCACCGCGCGGCAGCGCGTCGAGATTGGCGTGATGGTTCGAGACGAAGGCGTCGCGCGGGTCTTCGCGTTCGAGCACGGCCGCGAGCTCAAAGCCTTCGGGCAAATCCATCGGCACGTCTTTCAGCGAATGCACCGCGAGCTGCGCCTGGCCGGCTTCGAGCGCGGCTTCGAGCTCCTTCACGAACAGGCCCTTGCCGCCCACCTTGGACAGGCTGCGGTCGAGGATCTGGTCGCCGCGCGTCGTCATGCCTAGCAGCTCGGCGCGCAAGCCCAGCTGTTGCTCCAGCAGGTCGCGCACATGTTCGGCTTGCCACAGCGCGAGCCGGCTCTCGCGCGTGGCGATGACAATGTGCGGGGTCATGCTGCAATGCTAGCAGGCGACGCGCTCCTGTGATGCTCGCAGCCACACCACCCCACGCCGCCGCAACTCACTTCCCGCCCCACCATGCCCCGCACCCCCGCGCGCACGAGCCGCAGCACCGCGCAACAGAAGAACCAGCCCCTGGTCGACGACATCCGGCTGCTCGGCCGCGTGCTCGGCGACGTGATCCGCGAACAGGAGGGGCCGGCCGCGTTCGAGTTGATCGAACGCGTGCGCCAGCTGTCGGTGGCGTACCGCCTCAAAGCCGACGCGAGCGCGGGCCGGGCGCTGGACCGGCTGCTGAAAAACCTGTCGAACGACCAGACGGTGAGCGTGATCCGCGCGTTCAGCTACTTCTCGCACCTCGCCAACATCGCCGAAGACCGGCACCACGTGCGGCGCCGCGAACACCACGAGCGCCAGGGCGACGTGCAAGAGGGTTCGCTCGCATTCGCGTTCGAGCACCTCGCACGGCGCGGCGTGCGCGCGAGTGAAATCGCGCAGGTGCTCGCCCACGCCTACATCTCGCCCGTGCTCACCGCGCACCCGACCGAAGTGCAGCGCAAGAGCATTCTCGACGCGCAGCGCGCGATCGCCGGGATGGTGGAGCAGCGCGAGCGCGCCGGCACGCAGCGCGAACGCAGCGGCATCGACGCGCACCTGCGCGCGCGCATCACGCAACTCTGGCAAACGCGCATGCTGCGCACCGCGCGCCTGACGGTGGCCGACGAGATCGAGAACGCGCTGAGCTACTACCCTTCCACCTTCCTCGGCCAGATCCCGCGCCTGTACGCCGAGATCGAAGAGGCCTTGCCCGGGCATGAGATCGCAAGCTTTTTTCGCATGGGCCACTGGATCGGCGGCGACCGCGACGGCAACCCCTTCGTCACCGCCGCGACGCTGCGCCACGCGATGGCGCGGCAAAGCGAAACCGCGCTGCGCCACTATTTGGTGCAGGTGCACGAACTCGGCGCGGAGCTGTCGATCTCGGCCACACTCTGCCCGGTATCGCCCGAGCTGAAGGCGCTTGCCGCACGCTCGCACGACACCAACCCGCACCGCGAAGACGAGCCCTACCGGCGCGCGCTGGTCGGCGTCTACGCGCGCCTGGCCGCCGCGCTGCACGAGCTCACCGGCACCGAGGCGCTGCGCCACGCCGTCGCCGCGCAAGACCCGTATGCGAGTGCCGATCAGTTTCTGGCCGACTTGCGGATCGTCGAACAGTCCCTCGCCACGCACCACGCGCAGGCGCTGGTGGCGGTGCGCCTGAAGCCGCTGCTGCGCGCGGTGCAGGTGTTCGGCTTTCACCTCGCCACACTCGACCTGCGCCAAAGCTCCGACAAGCACGAGGCGGTGGTCGACGAGCTGTTGCGCGTGGCTCGCCTCGAGCCGAACTACCGGTCACTGCCCGAAGCGGCGCGCCGCGAACTGTTGTTGCGGCTGCTGAACGACGCCCGGCCGCTGCGCGTGCGCGCCGCCTCCTACAGCGAGCACACGAGTAGTGAGATCGCGGTGTTCGAGGCGGCGCGCGAGCTGCTGCAACGCCACGGTCGCGAGTCCTTGCGCCACTACATCATTTCGCACACCGAGCAGGTGAGTGACCTGCTCGAAGTGCTGCTGCTGTTCAAGGAAACCGGGCTGCTGCGCGGCAACCTGCTGGACGCCGCGGGCGCCGAAGCCGCGGGCAGCGGGGAGAGCCGGGTGAGCAATTGTGGCGCCCGCACGGACCTGATCGTCTCGCCGCTGTTCGAAACCATCGGCGACCTGCAACGCAGCGCCGCCATCATGCGCGAGTTCTACGCGCTGCCGGGAATCGCCTGCCTGCTCGCGAACTCCGGCGCCGAGCAAGACATCATGCTCGGCTACAGCGACAGCAACAAAGACGGCGGCATGTTCACCAGCAACTGGGAGCTGTACCGTGCCGAGGTCGAACTGGTGCGGTTGTTCGGCGAGTTGCACGCCGCGCACGGCATTCGGCTGCGCCTGTTCCACGGCCGCGGCGGCACGGTGGGGCGCGGCGGTGGCCCGAGCTACCAGGCAATCCTGGCGCAGCCGCCAGGCACCGTGAACGGGCAGATTCGCTTGACCGAACAAGGCGAAGTGATCGGCTCGAAGTATGCGCACCCCGAGATCGGCCGGCGCAACCTGGAAACGCTGGTCGCGGCGACGCTCGAGGCGACGCTGCTGCACCCCGCGCAGGCCGGCTCGAAGGCGCCCAAAACTGGCAAGACCGCCGGCGCGCCGAAGAGTTTCATCGACGCGGCCCAGCAACTCAGCAGCGCCAGCCAGGCCGCGTACCGCAAGCTCGTCTACGAGACACCCGGCTTCAGCGATTACTTCTTCAGCGCGACGCCGATCCGCGAAATCGCCCAACTCAACATCGGCTCGCGCCCTGCGTCACGCCAAGCCAAGGCACGCCCGGCGATCGAGGATTTGCGCGCGATTCCGTGGAGCTTCAGTTGGGGCCAGTGCCGCGTCGCGTTGCCCGGCTGGTACGGCTTCGGCGCCGCGGTCGAAGCGTTTCTCGGCGCTTCGTCTCTCGGCGCTTCAATCGAGGCCGGAGCCGCGAGCGGTGTGGGCAGCGCGGGCCGCGAGCGCGCGGCGCGCCTGGCGCTGTTGCAGCGCATGTACAAGGCGTGGCCGTTCTTTCGCACGCTGCTCTCCAACCTGGACATGGTGCTTGCCAAGTGCGATTTCGCGATCGCCGCGCGCTATGTCGAACTGGTGGAAGACAAGCGCCTGGGCAAGCGCATCTTCGGGCAGATCCAGGCCGAGTGGCAACGCACCAACGATGCGCTGGAAGCGATCACCGGCGAGAAGCAGCGCCTGGCGTCGAACCCGGCGCTCGCGCGCTCCATCGAACATCGATTCCCCTATCTCGACCCACTGAACCACCTGCAAGTCGAACTGATGCGCCGCAACCGCCAGCGCGGCGCCGCCGACCCCGGCATGGCACGCGTCGAGCGCGGCATTCACATTTCGATCAACGGCATCGCAGCGGGGCTGCGCAATACGGGGTAGGCGGATTCGCCTCGCCTTGCAGGCCGCGTCCTCGCAGAGCTCGGACCCAACGCCTGCCACAAACAGTCCTCAGGACTGTTTGTGTCCGGGCTCAGCACCCCGCGGCGATGAGCGCCTCGCGCACCGCGGCGACCTGGCGGCGCGACACCGCCAGCCATTCGTCCACCGGCGCCAGGCACACCGCCCAGCCCTCGCCGCCT
>JANOLA010000376.1:0-3681 GCA_031419535.1 Burkholderiales bacterium
CGTTGCCAACAACGCAGAGCGCGCCACCGAACACAGCGTCAAACTGAATATCTCCGCGGTGGCGTCGCCGATATCGATCGACATCCGCGAGCTGCAGGCGCGCGCTGGCGCTGCCCAGCTCACGCTCAGCGGCACGGCGCGGCGCGCCACATCGGCCGCGCCGTGGCAGCTCGACGGCAAGGCGAGCCTGGACGACTTTGACCCGCTGGCCTGGTTTCCTGGCACCCCCGATTCGGCGTGGCGGCGCGGGCCGCACCGCTTCAGCGGCGACGCCGAGTTCTCGTTCGCGCTGCCATCCACGCTGCCATCCGCTCTGCCGCCGGCTGCGGGCATCGGCAACGACCCACGTGCCACGCCGTCTTGGCAAGACTGGCTCGAGTGGCTGCCCACAGTGCAGGGCCGGGCGGAGCTGAATCTGCGCCCGAGTCAGCTCGCCGGCGTGGCGCTGCACGGCGCGATCTCATTGCACAACACGCCGGCCGCCCAGTCGCGTCTGAGCGCGAAGTTGGAAGCCGCCGGCAACCGCCTCAGCGCCGCAGGCCAGTGGGCGCGAGGCGATACCGGCCGCTCCGACCACTGGGAGCTGGAGATCCACGCCGCGCAGCTGGCGCGGCTCGCGCCGTGGCGCACCCTGGCCGGCGTGGCCGGCGTGGCATTCGACTGGCCCCTGCCGACGGGGGTGTTGGAAGCCAACGTGAAGCTCGATGGTCGCTGGCCGGCGCTTCGCACGCAAGGCCAGCTCAGCGCGCAGGCGCTGCGCCTGGCGGCTTTCAGCGTGGGGCGAGGCCAGGCGCACTGGAATTTCGACCAGGCGGCAAACGCACCATTCGACGTTGACGTCGATCTGAGCGACGCGCGCTGGGAAGGGCAGCGCGCGCAAAGTGTGAAGATGAATCTGCAAGGCACGACGCAGGCGCATGCGCTCGAACTGCGCGCCGCGTTGAACGTCGCGCCGCCGCCCTGGACCGACTTTCTGCTGGGTCAGTCGCCCGCCGACGACACCTCGCGCTCGACCCTGGTGCAACTGAACGCGTTGGGCGGTCTGCGCAGCCCTGCCAGCGCCGCGGCACCGCTGCGCTGGCAGGGAACGCTGCAAGGCCTCGATCTGCGAAGCAGCGTGGCGAACGCGGCGCCGCTGCTGCGTTTGCGCGATGTCGCGATCGATCTGCAATCGGGCGGAGCCACAGGCGCACCGCGCATCGCGCTTCAGCCCGGTGCGGGCGATCTGCTCGGCACGCGCCTGCGCTGGGAAGCGGCGTCCTGGCAAGGCGCGGTGGGCAGCAGCCCGGCGCAGCTCGACCTTCAGGCGCGCATCGACCCCATCGCCGTGGCGCCGTTGCTGAACCGCGCCCAACCTCACTTCGGCTGGCGCGGCGATCTGCTGGTGGCCGGCCACGTGAACATTCGCAGCGCCCCGAGCCTGCAGGCCGACGTGGTGTTCGAGCGCGTGCGCGGCGACTTGCGCGTGGCCGACGAACTCGGCACCCAGGACCTGCAGCTCACCGACCTGCGCATCGCCCTCGCGGCGCAAGACGGCGTGTGGAGCTTCACCCAGGCGTTGGCCGGCAAGACGCTCGGCGAAGCGGCGGGCGCGGTGACGGCACGCCTCGCACCGGGCGTGCCCTGGCCGAGCGCCGACACGCCGATCCAGGGTGTGCTCGAGGCGCGCGTCGCGAACCTCGGCACCTGGGGCGCGTGGGTGCCGCCGGGCTGGCGCCTGGCCGGCAACCTGCGCACCAGCGCGGTGATCGGCGGGGTTCTCGGCGCGCCCGAATACACCGGCGAAATCCGCGGCAGCGGCATCGGCGTGCGCAACATCGTGCAGGGCGTGAACGTGGTCGACGGCGAGGTCGACATCCGGCTGCAAGGCTTGAGCGCGCGCATCGAGCGTTTCGTCGCCAAGGCGGGCAACGGCAGCCTGCGCCTGGACGGCGGCGCGAGCCTGGGCGAAGCGCCGAGCGCGAAAGTGCGGTTGACGGCCGACAAGTTCCAACTTCTCGGTCGAGTAGACAGGCGCATCGTCGCCAGCGGCAGCGCGAATCTGAGCCTGAGCGAGCAGACCACCACGCTGGACGGCCGCTTCACGGTCGACGAGGGGCTGATCGACTTCACGCGCGGCGACGCGCCGACACTCGCCGACGATGTGCGCGTCGCGGCGCGCCCTGCTCTGCCCGGCGCCCCTGCTGCATCCGCTGTATCCGCCGCGCCCGGTTCACCTGCCGCTTCACCTGCAACGTCACTTGCCACTTCAGACGCCCCCGTCGAGCCGCCACGCAGCGCGGCGCGCCCGGTCTCGATCAATCTGCAAGTCGGCCTGGGCGAACACTTGCGCGTGCGCGGGCGCGGCCTGGACACGCAATTGCGCGGCGACTTGCGCCTCACCACGCCCGGCGGCAAACTGGCCGTCAACGGCACGGTGCGCACGGCGGCGGGCACCTATGCCGCTTACGGCCAGAAGCTCAGCATCGAGCGCGGCGAACTGGTGTTCACCGGCGTCGCCGAAAACCCGCGGCTCGACATCATCGCGACCCGGCCCAACCTCGAACAGACCGTCGGCGTCGCGGTCACCAGCACCGCGCTGAACCCGCGCGTGCGCCTGTTCAGCGAACCCGAGATGGCCGACATCGACAAACTCTCCTGGCTCGTGCTCGGCCGCGCATCCGACGGTCTGGGCCGCACCGACACCGCGCTGCTGCAGCGCGCCGCGATCGGCTTGCTCGCCGGCGAAGGAACCGGCCCGACCGACCAACTCATCAATGCGGTCGGCCTGGACGAGGTGTTGTTCCGCCAAACCGAAGGCGAAGTGCGCGAGACCGTCGTCTCCTTGGGCAAACAGTTAGGCCGTCGCTGGTACGTCGGCTACGAACGCAGCCTGAACGCGACCACCGGCAACTGGCAGCTCATCTACCGCATTGCGCAGCGCCTGACGTTGCGCGCGCAGAGTGGGCTGGACAATTCGCTCGATGCGATTTGGACTTGGCGGTGGCAGTGAGCTGCCGCGAAAATTGAAAGGCGGACGTCCCATGAATCAACCCCAGGAACTCCCCGCCGACGTGATCGACGCCGTGCGGCGCGGCAACAAGATCGACGCGATCAAGCTACTGCGCGAACACGCAGGCATCGGGTTGAAGGAGGCGAAGGACGCGGTCGATGCGTTCCTGCGCGCATCGCCGGGTGTGACCTCGACCCACTCGCCGGGCCATGTGCGGCAGTTTCCGGGTGTCTGGATCGGCATTGCGATTCTGCTCGGCGTGGCCGCCTACTTCATGCTGCGATAGGGCGCAAGACTCGCGAAGTCCCTTTTATTCGCTCGCCCGCCGGCTTCCGCGCGGCAGGGCGGTGGCGGCGCCCCCGTTCTCCGGCCCACGCTCGCGGGGCACCAAGCGCGATGTCAGCCTTGCCTCGAATGGAAGCTGGCGCTATGCTGTATGCATGTCCAGTGGGTCCGAAACCGACACACCGCGCCTGATCGCGCATCTCGACATGGACGCCTTCTACGCGTCAGTCGAGTTGTTGCGCTACCCCGAGCTGCGTGGCATGCCGGTTGTGATCGGTGGTGGGCAGCGCCATCAGCCTGAGCTTTTGCCCGACGGCACGCGCCGCTTCGCCCGGGTGCGCGACTATGTCGGGCGCGGCGTGATCACGACCGCGACTTACGAAGCGCGGGCGCTTGGCGTCGGC
>JANOLA010000377.1:0-2357 GCA_031419535.1 Burkholderiales bacterium
CCGCGTGGCTGCCGCAACTGTGGTGGCTCGGCGGCCTGATGGTCTGCGTGGGCGGTTACTGGTTCTGGTTCTTCATCCGGGTGGACGTGTCCGCCGAGGGCGGCACGCCGTTTCGCTTGATGCGCGCGGACTTGTTCGTGCTGTCGCTGCTCGCCAGCGTGACGCTGGGGCTGGTCTGGGCTACCCTGCAAGCCAGTGCAAGCGCGCTCGCCACTGTGTTCTTCGGCTTGTACATCCTGGCCACGACGGTACTGTTCGGGTCGGTCGCGTGGTCCAAGTTCGCGCACATGTTCTTCAAGCCCGCAGCGGCCTTCGAGAAACGGCTTTCCAAGGCCAATGGCACGAACGCGAATCTGCCGACGCTTTCCCGGGACGACCCGGCACAGCGGGAAAAACACTCGATGGAATTGTTGCGAAACGCCCCGATGGACATGGGGCTTGGCATCAAGCGCGAAGCACCGCGCCACTATTAGAAGACAGCCCGAAGAATTCAGCGCAACACATCAAGGAGCCAGCCTATGCCTACCTTCGTCTACATGACAAGGTGCGACGGATGCGGACATTGCGTCGACATCTGTCCCTCGGACATCATGCACATCGACAAGACCACGCGGCGCGCCTACAACATCGAACCCAACATGTGCTGGGAGTGCTTCGCCTGCGTGAAGGCGTGCCCGCAGAATGCGATCGATGTGCGCGGCTATGCCGACTTCGCCCCGCTGGGCCACAGCGTTCGCGTGCAACGCGACGAACAGAAGGGAACGATCGCCTGGAAGATCAAGTTCCGCAACGGCACGGAAAAGAACTTCCTGTCGCCCATCACCACCAAGCCCTGGGGCGAGGCGATCCCCAAGCTCGCGGAGGTTCCCGGGCCCAGCAAGGAAATGCGCGACGGCGAGCTGCTGTACAGCGAGCCGAAATACATCCGCATGGATGAAGGCGGTTTGCGGTCGCTTGAAGCGGCAGGACTCAAGATGAAGATGGGGGTCTACTACTGATGGCTTACGAAACAATCATCGAAGACGGCATCGACGTTTTGGTCGTCGGTGCGGGTCTTGGCGGCACCGGTGCCGCCTGGGAGGCGAGGTTCTGGGGCCAGGACAAGAAGATCGTCATCGCCGAAAAGGCGAACATCGATCGCTCCGGCGCGGTCGCCCAGGGCCTGTACGCGATCAACTGCTACATGGGCACGCGCTGGGGCGAAAACAACCCCGAGGACCATGTTCGCTACGCGCGCATCGACCTGATGGGCATGGTCCGCGAAGACCTGCTGTTCGACATGGCGCGCCACGTCGACTCCACGGTGCACCAGTTCGAGGAGTGGGGCCTGCCCATCATGAAAGACCCGAAGACCGGGCGCTATCTGCGTGAAGGTCGATGGCAGATCATGATTCACGGCGAGTCCTACAAGCCCATCGTCGCCGAGGCCGCGAAGAAGTCGGCGGACAAGGTCTTCAACCGCATCTGCGTCACGCATTTGCTGATGGACGACGGCAAGGAAAACCGGGTCGCCGGTGCCGTGGGGTTCAACGTGCGCACGGGCAACTACCACGTCTTCAAGTCCAAGACCGTGATCTGCGGCGCGGGCGGTGCCTCCAACATCTTCAAGCCGCGCTCGGTGGGCGAAGGTTCCGGCCGGACCTGGTATGCGCCCTGGTCGTCGGCGTCGGCCTACGGCCTCATGATCGATGCCGGCGCGAAGATGACGCAGATGGAGAACCGCATCGTGCTGGCGCGTTTCAAGGACGGCTATGGCCCGGTGGGCGCCTACTTCCTGCACCTGAAGACCTATACGCAAAACGGTCTGGGCGAAGAGTACGAGTCCAAATGGTTCCCCGAACTGCAGAAGATGGTCGGCAAGGAATACCTCGATCCGGAAGTTTCACACCTGACGCATCGGCCCATTCCGACCTGTTTGCGCAACCACGCGTTGATCAGCGAAGTCAATGCCGGCCGCGGCCCGATTCACATGATCACGATGAAGGCATTCCAGGACCCGCACCTGGAAGAGGTGGGTTGGGAAAACTTCCTCGGCATGACGGTCGGCCAAGCGGTTCTGTGGGCAGCGACCGACGTGGATCCGAAGAACGAGAACCCCGAGTTGACGACCTCCGAGCCCTACGTCATGGGCTCCCACGCCACCGGTTCAGGCGCCTGGTGCTCCGGCCCAGAAGACATTTCGCCGCCCGAGTATTTCTGGGGCTACAACCGCATGACGACGATCGAAGGTCTGTTCGGCGCCGGTGACGCGGTCGGCGGCACGCCGCACGCCTTCTCGTCGGGCTCGTTCACCGAAGGGCGCCTCGCCGCGAAGGCCGCCTGCAAGTACATCGACGACGGGAAGGGCGAAGGCATCG
>JANOLA010000378.1:0-1681 GCA_031419535.1 Burkholderiales bacterium
TTGAGCTCCATCAGTGCCTTCTTCGCAGTGTTCACCGCGATCCGGTACAGCCAAGTGTAAAAAGCGCTTTCCCCGCGGAACTGCGGGATGGCCCGGTAGGCACGAATGAAGGTCTCTTGGGCGATGTCGGGCACCAGGTCGACGTCGCGCACCATGCGCCCGATGAGTCGCTCGATGCGCCGCTGGTACTTCACGACCAGCATCTCGAATGCCTTGACGTCGCCCGCCTGGGCCCGACTGACAAGCGCCGAATCAGCGTCGGGGGCGTTCATCGGAACCGTGCGAATCGACTCGGGCGTCCTGTGCAGGGTCGTCCGTTGCCGACGGCCGAGGCAAATATAGCGCACAGCGCAGCGCGTGCCACGGCTCGCCGACCGCGCCGCGCTGAAGGCCAAGCCACACAGAGCGCGCCCGCGCCGTCTTGGTGACGAAGTGAATCAACAGCCACGCGTCGAGATCCACGCAAACCCGAGGTTCGCCCGTGATCGTTTCCGCCCGGTGGTTGCCGGCATTGCACAAACTCCAGGTCGAGCCGTCGAATGCCAAGCTGACCGGCACGGTGCGCCAAAGCGACAGTCCCAATCCGGCAGCCGCAATGGCCGCGCCAAAAGCCAACCACTGGAGCCGCGCGTCGTGCGCGCGAGTCGATGCGGCGCCCCAGGCAACAAGCACCGCCACCGCAGTCGCGCAAAGCACGAGGACCGCGATGCGCCAAACGGAAAAGTCGCGCACCGTGACCTGAAGCGCTGGAGACGAGCGCATGCGCGGCCCGGGCGCGCCTCTCAGGCGCGCTTGAAAATCAAGGTTCCGTTCGTGCCGCCGAAGCCGAAGTTGTTCTTCATGGCGTACTCGATCTTCATCGGCCTGGCTTCATTCGCGCAGTAGTCCAGGTCGCACTCCGGATCCTGGTTGAAGATGTTGATCGTGGGCGGCGAAACCTGGTTGTGCAAGGCCAGCACCGTGAACACGGACTCGATGCCGCCGGCGCCGCCGAGCAAGTGACCCGTCATCGACTTGGTGGAATTGACCACCACGTGGCGCGCATGCTCTCCCAGCGCGAGCTTGATCGCATTCGTTTCGTTCACGTCGCCCAGCGGTGTGGACGTGCCATGCGCGTTGAGGTAGTGCAGCTGGTTCGCGTTGAGGCCGGCGTTTCGCAGCGCCGCTTTCATGGCGCGCTTCGGGCCGTCGACGCTGGGAGCCGTCATGTGAAAGGCGTCGGCGCCCATGCCGAAGCCAGCGAGCTCGGCATAGACCTTGGCCCCGCGCCGCTTCGCGTGTTCGTATTCCTCGAGCACCACGACACCCGCGCCCTCGCCCAGAACGAAACCGTCGCGGTCTTTGTCCCAGGGGCGTGACGCGGTTTGCGGGTCATCGTTGCGCGTGGACAAGGCGCGCGCCGCGGCGAAACCGCCCACGCCGAGCGGCGACACCGTTGCTTCGGAGCCGCCGGCGACCATCACGTCGGCGTCGCCGTATTCGATCAGCCTGCCGGCTTCGCCGATGCAATGCAGCCCCGTCGTGCAGGCCGTGACGATCGCCAGGTTCGGGCCCTTGAACCCATAGGTGATCGACACATGGCCCGAGATCATGTTGATGATCGACGCCGGCACGAAGAACGGCGTGATCCGGCGCGGACCGCGGCTCACAAGCTCCGCATGGGTCTCTTCGATCAGCGGCA
>JANOLA010000379.1:0-1604 GCA_031419535.1 Burkholderiales bacterium
GTGGGCCTGGGGAACGTCGCGCCGGAACGCGTGCTCGCACTCGAAGCGCTGCGCCTGGGACTGCGCTTCGAGACGCTCAAGCCGATTGCCGACAAGCTGCGGCGCACCGGGCAGTGGGCGTCCGAGCAGATCGAAGCCGTGGTGATCGGCGACGCGATCGACGGGCGTCGCAGCTTGTCGCGCCCGCCGCACGCGCCGCATGGCCCGGCCGACCCGGGCACGCCGAAGGCGCGGGATGCAGGGCACTGAGGGCGGTACCGCGCACGCGCTCGAGATCGGCGGGCGGCTCGCGCAGTCGCCCGGCGCCGAGCTGGTGGCGCAGGCGTTTGCCGAAGAGCTGCGGCACCAGGCGTGCCTGGCCGGCGCGATCGGGCCGGTCGATCTGGCCTATGTGCTCGCGCTGATCGAAGCCGAGCTCGTGCCGCGCGACGCTGGGCGCAAGCTCCTCGCCGCGCTGCTCGAACTGCATGAGCGCCCCGAGCAACTTGCGCTCGACCCACAGCGCGGCGATCTCTACACGAACCGCGAGGCCTGGCTTGCCGCACGCACGCCCGCCGCCGACTGGCTGGGCGCCGGGCGCGCGCGCCGCGAAGCGGTCACGACTGCGTTTCACCTCGTCGTGTGCGAACGCGTGCGTGCACTCGCGGGTTCGCTCGCCGGCTTGGCGAACCAACTGATCGCATTGGCAGAGCAGCACCGCGAGGCCCTGATCGCCGACTACACCTATCTGCAAGCCGGCCAGCCCACCACGTTCGGCCACTACCTGCTCGGCTTCGTCGACCCGCTGCTGCGCGACCTGGAACGCGCGCGCGCGTTTCACGAGCGCTTTGACCGCTGCCCCGCGGGCTGCGGCAGCACCAACGGCTCGCGCCTCGCACCAAGCCGCAAGCGCCTCGCGCAACTGCTCGGATTCAACGGCCTCGTGGCCCACGCGCGCGATGCGATGTGGCAGGCCGACGGGCCGATCGAAGGCATGGCGCTGGTGGTCGCGGCGCTGGTCAACATGGATCGCCTGGCCGAAGACCTGATGGTGTTCGCGAGCGTCGAGTTCGGCGTCGTCGAACTCGGCGACGCGCAGGCGCGTGCGAGCAAGATCATGCCGCAGAAGAAGAACCCGTACGCACTGGCCTATGTGCGCTCGGCGGCGAACCAGGCGATCGGTTTGCAAGCGGCGCTCGCCGCGTCGGGCCGCACGCCCACCGGCCAAATGGACAACCGGCTGCTCGCCTACGGCGAACTGCCGCGCGCGCTGAACCTCGCGGCCGGTGGCGCGGAGTTGATGCGCGCCACACTCGCCGGCCTGACGCTGAACACCGAGAACGCCGCACGCACGCTTCAGCGCAGCTTCGTGCTCGCCACCGACCTGGCCGATGCGCTGGTGCTCGACGCCGGCATCGAACACCGCGCCGCGCACCGCGTCGTGGGCTGGCTGGCGCGCGACCTGCACGCGGCCGGGCGCAGTGCAACCTCGCTCACGCCGGATGACGTGGCCCGTGCCGCGCAGGCGGTGCTCGGGCAGGCGCTGCGGATCGACAGCGCCGCCCTCGCACGCGCGCTCGACGCATCCGAAGCGGTGGCATCGCGCCGCGGCCCGGGTGGCGCGG
>JANOLA010000380.1:0-11166 GCA_031419535.1 Burkholderiales bacterium
GCTCAGCGCCACCAACGGCCGCGACGCGATCTGGTCGGGTGCTTGTTCGAGCGGCGGCAACAAGGCCAAGACCTGCGTCTTCACGATCACCGGCAATGCCTCGGTGACGGGGAACGTGCAGTAGGGAAGATGCCGAACAGCGCTTGAAATCCCCCCCCCGGCACGGCCTGCCGCTGCCGGGGGTGTTGCTTGCCATTTGGGCACATCGAAGGGCATCGCCCCGCCGATTCGGCTCACATGGCGAGCCAATCGTTTCTCTGCCCGAAAGATGTATTTCATCGAACCGTCATTGCTCTGTCATGCAACGGCGCATGCACCCGCATGCCGACGGAGCCTCGATGAAACGAGTCCTGATCTACTCGCACGACACCTTCGGTCTCGGCAACATCCGCCGCATGCTCGAAGTGGCGCGCCATCTGGTCGAGTCGTCGCCCGAGGTCTCGGTGCTCGTCGTCACCGGCTCGCCGATGCTGCACGCGTTTCGCATTCCGCCGCGCGTGGACTACCTCAAGTTGCCGTGCCTGGCGCGCGACACCTCCGGCCACTACGGCGCCAAGTTCCTCGACCTGACCTTGCATCACACGGTCAAGCTTCGCGCGAACCTGATCCGCAGCGCGGTCGCCGATTTCTCGCCCGACTTGCTGCTCGTCGACAAGAAGCCTTTCGGGGTTGAAGACGAGCTCTGCGCCGCGTTTGAAGGGCTGCCCGGGGGCGCCGCGCGGCCGCGCCTGGTGCTGTTGCTGCGCGACATTCTCGACGGCCCGGACGTCACGGCGCAGATCTGGCGCAAGAACGGCTACTTCGACGCCGTCAACACCTGGTACGACCAGGTGTTGGTGGTGGGGTCGCCGTTGGTATTCGACCTCAAGCACGAGTACCGGTTTCCAGCGCTGGCGGGGGCGAAGCTGCACTACTGCGGCTACATCGCGCGCCCAGCGGGCCGGCGCAGCCGCGCCGCGGTGCGCGAGGAACTGGGCGTGGCCGAGTCCGAGCCGCTCGTTCTGGTCACGCCGGGCGGTGGCGAAGACGGCTTCGCGTTGCTGCGCGCCACCCTTGACGGTCTCGCGAGCCTGACGGATCGCAGTCGCCCCAGAACCCACATCGTTTGCGGCCCCGAGCTGGCGGACGAGCAGCGCGAGGCGATCGAAACCGACGCCAGGCGCTTGGGCGGTGTGAGCTTCCAGCGTTTCAGCGACGACATGATGTCGCTGATGGCGGCCTGCGATGTCGCCGTCTCGATGGGCGGCTACAACACCGTGTGTGAGCTCCTGACGCTGCGCAAACGCGCCGTCGTCGTGCCACGCGCGCAGCCCGGCGTCGAACAGACGATTCGTGCGCAGCGCATGGCGGGCCTGGGTTTGCTGCGGGCAATCGACCCGGGTGCGCTCAGCGCTGCCGCCTTGATGGCTGCGATTCAAGAGGAGTTGGCGGCGCATGCACGCGGCGAGCAACGCGCCCAACTGGGCGCGTTGCGAGGCTTGGATGAAGTGTCGCAGGCGCTGTTGGAGTGGCTCGATCTGGACACAAGCGTGCTGCGCAAGGGGCGTGCTCCAGCGCAGAGCGGCTCGAACAGTTTGCCCAGGCAACGATCGGCGAGTCTCATCTCGATGGAGAAATCATGGCACACCCCGATTTCACTTTCAGTCGGCACATTGGCCTGCTAGCGGCACGCGCCCCCGAAGCTGCGGCCACGCCTGAGGGCGAAGCCGGCATGCAGGAGACCATAGCGCGCCTGGAATCCTCGGGCCTGCGCCTGCGGCTCTATACGCTGGACGCTGTGGCCGATCACGCCGACCCAGTGCCGGGGATCGATGTGGCGCAACATCGGCTGCACGCCAGCTTCGCGCGTACCTGGGGCCGGCTGAGGCCGCACCTGAATCGCGTGGCGATTGCACCGCTGCGCTATCTTGGCGTGCTGGGTCGTGCCGCCTTGCGCCGGCGGGCCGGTTTAGCCGAATTCGCCGCTGCGGTGCGCATGGCGAACACCTTGCATCAAGATGGCATCGCACACCTGCACGCCTGCGACCCGGCCTCGGCAACGCTGGCGGAGCTCGTGGCAAGCCTGGGCGGATTGCGCTTTTCCGTGACGATGGCGGCACCGACATTCGATGCGGCCGACCCGCGTTGCATCGAGCGTTCGCTGACGGCGGCGCAATTCACCTTGATGCCCACCGACGCCGCCTTGCGCGCCGCGAAAGCGATCGCGCCGCGCGCCGCCGTGCACCGGGCCTGCCCGGGCGTGGACGCGCGGCGCTATGGCCCGAAACTGCGGCGTCCCGCGGGTGTGCCGTTGCTGCTGGCGGTGGGCGAACCGCGCGCCGACTGGGACCTGACCCCCCTCATCGAAGCCTGTCGCATGCTGGCCCGCGACGGCGTTGCATTGCGCTGCGAAGTGGTCGGTGCCGCACGCGACCTGCCGCGATTGCAGGCGCACATCGACCGCTGCGGCCTGCGCGACCGAGTGCGCCTGGTGGGGCCGCTGAGCGCGAGCCGGCTCATCGAGCGCTACGCGCGCGCGACTGTCTTCGTGCAGATTCCTGGCGTGGCGGCACAAGCCTCGGTCGATGGCATCCCGAGCGGCATCCCCAGCGGTTTGCTCGAGGCGATGGCGATGGGCTTGCCGGTGATCGCCACGCGCACTCCCGTCAACCAGGAGTGCATCACGCACACCTCGAACGGTTGGCTTGTGCCCAGCGGTGACGCGGCGCAGTTGTTCGAAGCGATTCAGCGCCTGCTCGTGCAACCCCGCCTGGGCGAGAGGCTGGGCAAAGAGGCGCGCGAAACCATCGTCGAGCGCTTCGACGGCGACGCCTACTTGCAGACTCTGCAGGATCTCCTGGAAGAATCGTCGCGACATGTCACGCCTGCGCCGGCACGCGCATTCGACGATTTGACGAACCCTCGGCCGGATCGCAGGGCGGGTTTTGTTTTGGCCGGCTCGGCGCAGGGCCTCGCCACCCATGAGTTGCACCATGTCTGATTCGGCACCCCACGCGACGCGCCGCAGCGCACGCAAGCCTTCCGGCGTGTCGCGACGTCGGCCCGGCAAAGCCAATTTGACGCGGCGTCTTCTGATGTTGGCTGCCGTGCTCGGCTTGGGCGTTTGCGGCTTGGCCGTATGGCGCGGCGCGACCTCGAAAGAGCCGGCGCGCGAGTTCCCCAGCTTCGCGGTGAAAAGGGCCGATATCGAAGACACGATATCGGCGCTCGGGTCGATTCAACCGCGCGAATTCGTCGACGTGGGCACGCAGGTGTCCGGGCAGTTGCGCAAGCTGCTCGTGAACGTGGGCGACCAGGTCAAGGCGGGGACCTTGATCGCCGAAATCGATTCCACCGTCTTTGCGGCACGCGTCGAGGCCGGGCACGCGACACTCGCGAACCTGGCCGCGCAGCTCGACGAAAAACGCGCGCAGCATGCCCTGGCGCTGGCGCAGCACGAGCGCAACCTGAAGATGTTCAAGCAAGACGCGGTCAGCCGCGACGCGGTCGAAACCAGCCAGGCGATGGCGCGCATCGCCGCCGCACAGATGGCCGGCTTGATGGCGCAGGCCGACCAGACCCGCGCCACGCTGCGCATCGATGAAGCCAACCTGGCGTACACGCGCATCGTCGCGCCGATGGCGGGCACCGTCGTGTCGCTGGCGGTGCGCCAGGGACAGACCGTCAACGCGAGCCAGCAGGCGCCGGTGATCCTGCGCCTGGCCAACCTCGACACGATGACGGTGGTGACGCAAGTGTCCGAAGCCGATGTGGTGCGCTTGCAGCTTGGCATGGAGCTTTACTTCAGCACGCTGGGCACGCCGCATCGCCGCTGGCCGGGGCGCGTGCGGCAAATTCTGCCGGTGCCCGAGACGCTGAACAACGTCGTGCTCTACAGCGTCTTGTTCGACGTCGACAACAAGGGCCAGGAATTGAAGGCGCAGATGAGCGCCCAGGTCTCGTTCGTGGCCGCGCGGGCGAAGGGCACGCTCGTCGTGCCGGCGTCCGCGATGCAGCAGCGCGGGCGGGGCGCAGCCTCGCCTGAGGCGCATGCCGAGGCCGAGTCGGGCCAGATGTCGGGCGATGCGGTGCTGGTGCTCAAGGATGGGCGGGTCGAAGAACGCCGCGTCCAGGTCGGCGTGGCGAACCGCACGCAGGTGCAGGTGCTTTCCGGCCTGGCCGAAGGCGAACGTGTCGTCGTCGATGCGGTCGCGACGGGTGGGCGCACCAAGCTGGCAGCCTGGCGCAGCGCCAAGTCATGAATCAGCCAAGTGCAGCGCCGGATCGAGCGGGCAGGGCCTTGATTCAACTTCGAGGTCTGTGCAAGACCTATTGCCTGGCTGAACAAGACGTGGCGGTGTTGACCGACGTCACGCTCGACATTCACGAGGGTGAGTTCGTCGCCATCGTCGGCCCTTCGGGTTCTGGCAAGACGACGCTGATGAACCTGATCGGCTGCCTGGACACTCCCACGTCGGGCGCTTACCGGTTCGACGACGAAGACGTGACCGAGCTCGACTCCGACGGCCTTGCGGTGCTGCGCCGCGAGAGCATGGGTTTCGTGTTCCAGCGCTACAACCTGCTGGGCAACGCCAGCGCGGCAGAGAACGTCGAGATTCCGGCCGTGTACGCGGGCGTGGCCGCGGTGCAGCGACGTGAACGCGCTTGCGAACTGCTCACCACGCTCGGCCTGGCAGACCGGCTCGAGCACCGGCCGAGCCAGCTCTCGGGTGGCCAGCAGCAGCGCGTGTGCATCGCGCGCGCGCTCATGAACGGCGGGCGCTTGATCCTCGCCGACGAGCCGACCGGCGCGCTGGACAGCCGCAGCGGTGCCGAGGTGATGGCGCTGCTGCATCGGCTCAATGCGCAAGGCCACACCATCATCCTCGTCACGCACGATCACGCGTTGGCGCGGCAGGCGCGGCGCTGCATCGAAATCAAGGATGGCCGGGTGGTTGCCGATTCGGCCACGCGCGCGCGCGCCGACGAAGCGCTCGCCACGCCTGCGCTGTTCACCAGCGTCGGCGGCGCCGGTAGTGCCGATAGCGCGGACAGCGCGGACAGCTCCGCCAGATTCGACATTGACGCGGCAGCGCGTCATTCGCGCGAGCCCGAGATCTCGGTGTCGGAACTGATCGATGCCGTGCGCATGGCGCTGCGGGCCCTGCAAGTGAACCTGTTTCGCTCGGTGCTGACACTGTTGGGCATCGTCATCGGCGTCGCCTCGGTGATCGCCATGCTGGCGCTGGGCGACGGCAGCAAACAAGCGGTGCTGGAGCGCATTCAGGCGATGGGCACCGACCTGCTGATCGTGCGCCCGGGCGCACGCGGGGTGCGCATCAGCGGCGAGCCGACGACGCTGGTTGCCGAAGACGCGCAGGCGCTCGAGGGCTTGCCCAATGTGGCGCACGCGGTGCCCGAGTACAGCGCTGGCGCGACGCTGCGCGCCGGCGACAGCGACTACGCGGCCAACATCACGGGCACCAGCGCCGCGTTCGCCGAGGCGCGCGACTGGCCCCTGCGCCGCGGCGGTTTCTTCTCGGACGCCGACGTGCGCGGCTTCGCTCCCGTGGCCGTGCTCGGACAGACGGTGGCGAACAATCTGTTCGCAAGAGGCGTCGAGCCGGTGGGCCGCCAGGTGTTGATCAACAACGTGCCGTTTCAGGTGATCGGTGTGTTGGCCGCGAAGGGAGCCACCAGCAGCGGCAGCGATATGGACGACGTCGCGCTGGTGCCGATCACGACCGGCCGCGTGCGCCTGTTCGGCAAGCGCCATGTGCGCTCCATCATCGTGCAGGTGCACGAGGTCGAGAAAATCGAGGCGACCCAGCAAGCGATCAAGGCGCTGCTCAGCGCCCGCCACCGGCGCGAAGACTTTCAGATCCGCAACATGGCCGACGTGCTCGACGCCGCCCAGCAGACTCAGGAGTCGCTGACCTGGCTGCTCGGCGCGGTGGCGGCGATCTCGCTGCTCGTCGGCGGCATCGGCGTGATGAACATCATGCTGGTGAGCGTGACCGAGCGCGTGCGCGAGATCGGCTTGCGCATGGCGATCGGCGCACGCATGCGCAACATCATGCTTCAGTTCAACATCGAGGCGCTGGTGGTGTGCAGCGTCGGCGGGGTGCTCGGGGTGGGCGCCGGCCTGGGCGCCGCCTGGCTGGCTGGCGAGTTCGGGCGGCCGGTGATTTTTTCGATGCCGCCGGTGGCGATGGCGTTTACCAGTGCGGTCCTCACCGGCTTGCTGTTCGGCTTTCTGCCGGCACGCCGCGCCGCGGCGATGGACCCAGTGGTCGCGTTGAGCGCGGAGTGACGATGCGCCGACTTGTGCACGTCGCGGTTGCCGCACTGTTGGCGGGTGCGCTGCTCGGCTGCGCCGTGCGAACGCCTTACCAGCGGCCGAACGTCGCGTTGCCTGCGCAGTGGCAGGGCCAGGCGGATGCCGTGCCCGAAGTGGCGCGCGAAGTTGCGCCCGACGTCCCAGGCGCCGTTGCGTCTGCGGTGACCTCCAGCACGGCGCCAGCCCCGGTGACACTTGCCTGGGACCAGTGGTGGCCGGCTTTCGGCAGTGACGAGTTGAACCGCCTCGCTGACGCGGCCGTCGCCGGCAACCATGAGCTTGCTGCCGCACAACACCGGGTCGCGCAGGCAAGGGCTCTCGTCGCCGCGACGCGGGCCAGCCTCGCGCCGCGGCTCGATGCGCGCGCCGATTCGGCGCGCACTCAGCGCCGCGGCAGCAGCACCGAGGCGCTGCATGAACTGGGTGTGACCACGTCGTTCGACCCGGACCTGAGCGGCGCGAATCGCAATGCGGTGGACGCCGCGACCGGGCGCGTGCGGCAGCGCGAATACGCGCGCGAGGCGCTCGGCGCGACGTTGCTGGTGGAGTTGTGCGAGCAGTATTTTCGCGCCTTGAGTGCATCGGACCGGCTCGCCATCGCGCGGGCGAACATCGCCAACGCCGAGTCGCTGCTGAGCCTGCTGGTGTCACGCCAACAGGCGGGCGCGCTGAGTGGCCTCGAGGTACTGCGCCAGCAAGGGCTGCTCGCCAGCCATCGCGCAACCGTGCCCGCGCTGGAGCAGCAGCGCAAGAGCGCGCTCGCGGCGCTGGCGGTGCTCACCGGTCAGGCGCCGCAGGGCTTTGCAATCCACGCGACGTCGCTCACCGCGCTGCGCTTGCCCTCGCTGGCGGCGGCGCTGCCCACCGAACTGATCGAGCGCCATCCCGATGTGAGGCAAGCCGAGGCCGAGTCGATGGTCGCCAACGCCGACCTGAGCACGGCACGTTCAGCCTGGCAGCCGCGCTTGCGGTTGAGCGCGCGTGCCGGAGTCGAAAGCGCCACGCTCGCCGGTCTGTTCAACGCAGCGACGCTCGTGGGCGGTCTTGGTGCGAGCCTGCTCGCGCCGCTTTTTGACGGCGACGCGATCCGCTCGCAACTGAGCGCGGCCAAGTCCAGGCAAGACGAAGTGATCAGGCTGTACCACCAGGCGGTGCTGGCCGCAATCCGCGATGTCGAAGACCGTCTCACTGCGTTGCATGGGTTCAGCGCGCAGGCCGAGCAACAGCAGCGCGTCGTCGACTTTGCGCGCACCGCACTCAGCATGGCCGACCTGCGCTACCGCAACGGAGCCACCGACTACGCCACCGTGCTCGACGCGCAGCGCGTGCTGCTCGTCGCGCAAGACGCGCAGGCGCTGATCCACCTGGCACGCTACAGCCAGACGCTCGGCCTGGTGCGCGCGCTCGGTGCTGGGGTGCCGCCGGCGCAACCGGTTGCCGCAGTGGCATTGTCGAATGCAGCGAAACCTTAGGAGGCCCGCAGGCTCGCAGGCTCGCAGAGCGAACTCGACTTCAGTTCAAGCATCGGCCCAGGGTGACGCACCGCAATGTCCAAAACTTTTGTCCTGACCATCGACGTCGAGATCGACGCCGGCAAGAAATGGCGAACCTCGAACCCCGCCAGCTACGAGGGCGTCTATACCGGAATTCCGAGGCTGCAGGCGGTATGCAAGGCGTTTGAAGTCAAGCCGGTCTACCTCATCAGCCCCGCGGTGATGGTCGATCCACGCTCGGTCGAGGTGCTCAATTCAATCGGCGCGCAACACTGCGAACTCGGCGCTCATCTGCATGGCGAATACATCGGTCCGAACCCCAAGTTCCCCGGCCCGGACTTCGGCGGTTGTGATCCCGCCGAGATGCAGTGCCAATACGAACCGGCACTCGAGTTCGCCAAGCTGCAGACCCTCACCGACCGATTCATCGAGTTGTTCGGTCAACGCCCACTGTCGTTCAGGGCAGGACGCTTCGGCGCCCGAGGCTGGACCATCCACTGTCTGCAGCAACTCGGCTATACGCACGACACCAGTGTCACGCCGTTTCGCAACTGGCGCGGCATCGCGGACTTCTCCAGACCTGGTGGCCTGTCGCCCTACTACGCATCGACCGAAGACATCTGCCAGCCCGGCAACTCGAGCGTCATTGAAGTGCCGGTGTCAATCACCCCCGACCTGGAGTGGCTGCGTCCGACGCCGCGTTTCTCCGACTTCGAGGGCTGCCGGCGCGTCATCGACTGGTACGAACAGCACACCCAGCCGACCGTGCTGTGCTGCATGTTCCACAACGTGGAGTTGGTGGCCGGCATGAGCCCGTACTGCGAGACGCAAGCCGACTGCCAGGCCATGCTCGGAAGGATCGAGGCGATCTTCGAGCTCGTGGCATCGCGCGGCTATCGATTCAAGACCCTGAGCCAGGTCACGGTGGAGGCTTGAGGTGACGGCACCGACACAACGCGTCGTGGGAAAGGTTCTGATCGTCACCGACAAGCCGGGCTGGGCCTACGACACGATCGCCAGGGGTTTGGTGCGCTACAACGACAATCCCGGCCTGGTTCTGGACATTGCGTCGGTCAGTGGGGAGTTGGCTTTCATCGAGCGCGAGCAGCACCGCTATGACCTGCTCTTCCCTTTGGGCTGGACCGAAATTCTGTCAAAGAAGAAGGGCCAGTCCTATCAGGACCTCCTGCCGTTCCTGGACCGCTCGAGGTTGATCACCGGCATTCACTCGCACCGGTCCTGGGACGACTATGCATCGACTCCCGAGTCTTCGCCACCGCCGCCCGAGGCGCTGCTGCAAAAGTTGGCGATGCTCAAGGGAATCAACATCATCAGTCGCCGGCTGCACGGGATCTTCGAGCGCGCCGGATTGAACAACATCGCACTCACCGAAAACGGCGTCGATACCGATCTTTTCCAGCCGGCCACTGTGGTCAACGTGGAGCGGCGCGTTCCATTGGTGCTCGGTTTTTCCGGCAGCAAGGACATCTCCAAACACGACCGCCTGAAGGGCTTCAGCGAATTCATCGAGCCCCTGGGCAGCCTGCCGAACGTGCAGGTCATGGTGCTGGGCGGGCGGGGCGAAAACCAGGTGAAGCGGGAAGACATGCCGGCCTTGTACAACCGCATCGACCTCTACATCTGCGCATCCACCTCCGAAGGGTTTTCGCAAAGCGTGCTGGAGGCTTCAGCGTGCGGGCGCGGCGTGCTGTCGACCCGCGTCGGCGGCTGCGAAGACTTGATCGAACAGGGCCGCAACGGCTACTTCTTTGCCAGGCAGATCGATGCCATCAAGGGCTTGGTCTTGCAGCTCGAAGCCGACCGGCCGCAGGTGCGCCGCTTGGGTGAGAACAACCGACGCACCGTGCTCGAGCAATATTCGTGGCGCGTGAAAGTGAAAGACTGGCTGAGTTTCATCGAGTCGCACCTTGCGCTGGCGCGCACCACACCCGCGCCGCACAGCCTCGCGGCGCAATGAAGTCCAGCGCTCGCGCGACCGATGCGAATCATCTGCACGGCCAAGATCGCCAACACGACGGTGGGCCATATCGACCACGCGCTCGCCTACGCGGCCGGCTGGAAGCGCCTGGGCCACGAAGTCGTCGTCATGGAGCAGGTGGGGCGCGGCCGCTGTGTCGACGCCGACGGCGAGCCGGTGCCGTTTTCGCAGTGGAGCGGGCGTGCGCATTTTGAAGCGGTTGCGCGGGCCTACGGCCTCTGGCCGCGCTGCTGCCTGATCTACCAACAAGGCAGTGCAACGCATGGGATGTCGTTCGCCGAAGCCACCCAATTCGCGCGTCGGGCCGACCTCCTGACGGCACGCAGCGGACAAATCCACAAACTGCCCGAGATCTTCGAGCCACCCCGGCGGCGCGCCTACTTTGACGGCAACCCAGGCAGCACTCAGGTGCTGTTTCATGAGCGCGCCCAGGGCCACGACCCACTGGAACGCTACGAGTTCCTGTTCACCCTGGGGCTCAACGTGGGATCGGCAAGCTGCTCGGTTCCCACCGGCGGGTTGCAGTGGCGTCCCCTGCCGCGCCCGGTGCTGCTCGGCGATTGGGGGTCCGTGGTCGACGCGAATTGCCGGCGCTTCACAACCATTTCAACCTGGAAGGGCAGGGGCCATGTCGTATGGCAGGGCGTGGACAGCGGGGAGAAGTCCGACAACTGGCTGGGCTACCTCGACTTGCCTTCCCAGAGCGGCCAAGCGCTCGAAATCGCCATGCGCATGGAATCTGAAGATGCTGCGACCGAGCGCCACCGCTTCGAGGAACGGGGATGGCAAATCACCGACCCCGCCCGCTTGCGAAATCTGGACGACTACCGCGCCTACATTGCGCGATCCCGCGCCGAGTTCAGCGTCGCGCACAACCGCTATGTCGAGCTCGAAACCGGCTGGTTCAGCGACCGCAGTGCGCTTTACCTGGCCAGTGGCAAGCCCGTGCTCGTGCAGCGCACGGGAATCGAAACTCACCTGCCTACCGGCAAGGGCTTGCTGACGTTTTCGACCCTGGATGAAGCCCGCGCAGGCATCGAGAACATCAACTCCGACTACGAGGGCCATTGCGACGCGGCGCGCGAGATTGCGCAGCAGTTTTTCGATGCCGACAAGATCCTCGCTGACATCGCGAATCAGGTGAGCGTCTGATGGATGTTCGTCAAAATACGGTGGTCAATTCTTCTCTGATCACCATCTGCGAAACCGCACTCAACTCGCTTTCGAGCTCACCGGCAGCACCCGATTCAAGCTCGCCGCGCAAGTGCACAGCGAAAGCTTTCGTGCTCGGCTCGAGAACCGGATCGACCTGGATCACCACGATGTCGGTTTTCTTTATACGCCGTCCACCATCG
>JANOLA010000381.1:0-7570 GCA_031419535.1 Burkholderiales bacterium
TTTTCGCCGTCAACATCCGCGATCTCGATGATCGAGATGTCGAACGTGCCGCCGCCCAGGTCGTACACAGCGATCTTGCGGTCGCCCTTTTCCTTCTTGTCCAGGCCGAACGCCAGCGCGGCGGCGGTGGGCTCGTTGATGATGCGCTTCACGTCCAGGCCAGCAATGCGTCCAGCGTCCTTGGTCGCCTGGCGTTGCGAGTCGTTGAAGTACGCTGGCACCGTGATCACCGCTTCGGTGACGGTTTCGCCGAGGTAGTCTTCGGCGGTCTTCTTCATCTTGCGCAGCACTTCGGCGCTGACCTGGGGCGGCGCGAGTTTGCTGTTGCGCACCTGAACCCAGGCGTCGCCGTTGTCGGCGGCGACGATTTTGTAGGGCATGAGGTCGATGTCCTTTTGCACTTCTTTTTCGGTGAACTTGCGCCCGATCAGGCGCTTCACCGCATACAGCGTGTTGCGTGGGTTCGTCACCGCCTGGCGTTTCGCCGAGGCGCCGACCAGGATTTCGCCGTCTTCCTGGTACGCGATGATCGACGGCGTGGTGCGCGCGCCCTCGCTGTTCTCGATCACCTTGGTGGTGTTGCCCTCCATGATCGCGACGCACGAGTTGGTGGTGCCGAGGTCGATGCCGATGATCTTTGCCATGCTGAATGCTCCTGAATGCGGTTTGCGGTTGTGTTTGAGTTGTGGGTGAGCGGCGCCTTTTCAAGCGGCGGCCGGCCCTGCCGGATCATTGGTTGGAAGACGCGGCCACCGTCACCAGCGCAGGGCGCAAGGTGCGCTCGGCGAGCGAGTAGCCTTTTTGCAGCACCGCGACCACGGTGTTGGCTTCCTGCGCCGCGGGAACGACGCTGATCGCCTGGTGCTGGTGCGGGTCGAAGCGCGCTCCGGCCTGTGGATTGATCTCGATCACCTTGTTGCGTTCGAGCGCGGCGCCCAACTGGCGCAGCGTCGCGTTCACGCCTTCGAGCAGCTGTTCGAGCCGCGCGTCCTTGATCGCGAGCGTCGCTTCGAGGCTGTCCTTGACCGGCAACAGGCTCTCGGCAAACGAGTCCACGGCGAATTTGCGCGCCTTGCTTACCTCTTCTTCGGCGCGCCGGCGCGTGTTTTCGGCTTCGGCCTTGGCGCGCAGGAAGGCGTCGGACACCTCGGCGTGGCGTGCCTGGAGGTCGGCGAGTTGCTGCTCGATGCTCGGCTGGGGGCTGCTGTTGCTCTGGGCGTCCGGCGCGCCGGACGCATCGCCAGCCGCCTGGCCGTTGGGAGGAGGGGATTGAGTTTCTTGCATGGTCACTTTGGCTGGCACAGCGGCGGATTTGGTGCTGGAGGCGCCGATTTCAAGGGCGAATAGGGCCGAAGCGAGGAAACCCGCGATTGTGAGGGAGGCGCGGGCGTGAAATCCTGCGCTGGCCGCTCGTGTGCGGCTCGTGTGCGGCTCGTGTGCGCCTTACGAGCCGTCGTCGGTGGCGCTCCAGCGGTTCCACTGCGCGAGTTTGCGCCGGTCACGCTTGGTCGGGCGGCCCTGTTCCAGCGATTGCCCCGGCTCGACGCCGGAGCGGCGCTGCTCGGTCAGTTCGGCCCTTTTCGCCAGGCTTTGCGGCGTCTGCTCGTACAAGGCCTGCGCCACCGGAGCCGGGCCGCGATTCTGGCTCAGGCCCAGGACCACGAGCTGCAGCGGCATTTGCCCCTGGCTCAGCGCGATCAGGTCGCCGATGCGCAGCTCCCGCGAGGCTTTCGCCGCCTGCTCGTTGACGAGCACATGGCCCTTGCCGATCTGTTCGGCCGCGAGGCTGCGCGTCTTGAACAGGCGCGCCGCCCAGAGCCATTTGTCGAGCCTGACCCGGTCGGTTGCATCTTCCATGGGGTGCGACATTAGCATTTGTCCTAATGCGTTGCCGCGCCCCGCGACCGGATTGGGGGGAACAATGCGGTCACGCAGCAAAAGTCGGGCAGACGCGAAGTTCTGCTCCGGCCCCATCAACAGGAGGACTCCCATGCGTCGCGATACTTTTTTGAAGACTCTCACTGCCCTGGCCGCGGCCGGCGTTTTGCCGCTGCCGGCCAGCGCAGCGGCCAATTTGAAGATGATGATCCCGGCCAACCCCGGCGGCGGCTGGGATTCGACGGGCCGCGCGCTCGGCAAGGCCTTGCAGGAAAGCGGCGCCGCCGACTCGGTGAGCTTCGAGAACAAGGGCGGCGCGGCCGGGGCGATCGGCCTGGCACAGTTCGTCAACGCAGCCAAGGGCGACCCGAACGCGCTGATGGTGATGGGCGCGGTGATGCTGGGTGGCATCATCACCGCCAAACCGCCGGTCACGGTGACCCAGGCGACCGCGCTGGCGCGCCTGACGAGCGAATACAACGTGTTCGTGCTGCCGGCGGGCTCGCCCCTGAAGACCATGAAAGACGTGGTCGAGCAACTGAAGAAGGACCCCGGCAGCGTGAAGTGGGGCGGCGGGTCGCGTGGCTCGACCGAACACATCGCCGCGGCGATGATCGCGCGCGAAGTCGGCGTCGACCCGTCAAAGATCAACTACGTGGCGTTTCGCGGCGGCGGCGAGGCGACCGCCGCGATCCTGGGCGGCAACGTCACGCTGGGCGGCAGCGGCTACAGCGAGTTTGCCGAGTACATCACCGCGGGCAAGATGCTGCCGATCGGCGTGACGTCGGAGAAGCGCCTGAAGGGCATCAACGTGCCGACGCTGAAAGAGCAGGGCATCAACGTCGTGATCGGCAACTGGCGCGGTGTGTACGGCGCGCCGGGAATCAGCGCCGAGCAGCGCAAGGCCTTGACGGAGCTGGTGGTGAGGGCGACGAAGTCCAAGGCCTGGGCCGAGGCGCTCGAGAAGAACGCCTGGACGCCGGCGCTGATGACGGGCGCCGAATTCGAAAAATTCGTCGACGACGAATTCGCGAGTCTGCGCGCCGTGATGGCCAAATCGGGCATGCTCGGGTGAGCAAGCGCCGCCGGGCCGCCCCAAGCCGGTCGCCCGCCCCCGCCGGGGGTGGGCGCGAAGCGAAAGTGGCAGAACCTGCCGGGCGGCAGGCGACCCACGCGCTCGTCGGCGTGGGCGTGCTGGGGTTGGGACTGATGTTCGTCGGCGGTGCGGCGTCGATCCGCTCGGAGGCCGGCTACTCCGGCGTCGGCCCGAATTTCCTGCCGTGGGTCGTGGGCGTCTCGCTGTTGCTGTGTGGCGCGGCGCTGCTCGCGCAAGCGTGGCGCGGCGGATTTGACGACGTCGATGAAGCCGCGTCGCTGCGCGCCGATTGGCCCGGCTTCGTGTGGGTTTCGGCAGGTGTACTCGCCACTGCGGCGCTGATCACGCTGCTCGGTTTCATCCTCAGCTGCACGCTGTGCTTCGTGCTCGCGGTGCGCGGTTTCAAGAGCGCGCAGGGCAAGCTCGACTTGTCGCCGCGCGCCTGGCTGCTTGATGCAGCCATCGGCGCGGCGATCGCCGCACCGGTGTTCTGGATGTTCACGAAGCTGCTCGCGATCAATCTGCCGGGCCTGACCTCAACGGGTTGGTTGTGATGGACATCTGGAGCCTGCTGCTGCAAGGCTTTGCCACGGCGGGAACGCCGGTCAACCTGCTGTGGGCGCTGCTCGGCTGCACGGTGGGCACGGCGATCGGCGTGCTGCCGGGCATCGGCCCGGCGACCGCGGTGGCGATGCTGTTGCCGATCACGCTGACAGTGGACCCGACGGCGTCGATGATCTTCTTTGCCGGCATCTACTACGGCGCGATGTATGGCGGCTCGACCACATCGATCCTGCTCAACACGCCGGGCGAGGCGGGCTCGATGGTGACGGCGATGGAAGGCAACAAGATGGCCAAGAACGGCCGCGCCGGCGCCGCGCTCGCCACCGCCGCGATCGGCTCGTTCGTTGCCGGAACCATCGCGACCGTGCTCGTGACGCTGTTTGCGCCGCTGGTCGCAACCCACGCCGTCAAGCTCGGCCCGCCCGAATACTTCATGCTGATGCTGCTGGCGTTTTGCACCGTCAGCGCGGTGCTGGGAAAAAGCACGTTGCGCGGCCTGACGGCGTTGTTTGTCGGTCTCGGGATGGGGCTGGTGGGCATCGACCAGATCACCGCCCAGGCGCGCTACACGGCCGGCGTGTCCGAGCTGATGGATGGGCTCGAAGTGGTGCTGATCGCGGTGGGCCTGTTCGCGGTGGGCGAGTCGCTCTACGCGGTGCTGTACGAAGGCCGCGCGGTCGAGACGCAAAACCGGATGAGCAAGGTGCACATGACACGCGGCGAGTGGCGCCGCTCGTGGCCGGCGTGGCTGCGCGGCACGGCGATCGGTTTTCCGTTCGGCACGATTCCCGCCGGCGGCAGCGAGATTCCGACGTTCCTCAGCTACGCCACCGAGAAGAAGCTGTCGCCGCACAAGCAGGAGTTCGCGACGACGGGCGCCATCGAAGGCGTGGCGGGGCCCGAAGCGGCGAACAACGCTGCCGTCACGGCGACCTTGATTCCGTTGTTGACGCTGGGCATTCCGACCTCGAACACGACGGCGATTCTGCTCGGCGCGTTCCAAAACTATGGCATCCAGCCGGGGCCGCAGTTGTTCGACAAGAACTCAGGCCTGGTGTGGGCGCTGATCGCGTCGCTCTACATCGGCAACGTGATGCTGTTGATCCTGAACCTGCCGCTGGTCGGCCTGTGGGTCAAACTGCTGAAGATCCCGAAGCCCTACCTCTACGCCGGCATCCTCATCTTCGCGACGGTCGGCGTGTACGGCATGCGCCAGTCGGCATTCGACCTCGTGCTGCTCTATGCGATCGGCCTGCTCGGCGTGGTGATGCGGCGCTTCGACTTTCCCACCGCGCCGGTGGTCGTCGGCGCGATCCTCGGGCCGCTGGCCGAAGCGCAGATGCGCAATGCCTTGTCGATCGGCGAGGGCAAGTGGAGCGTGTTCATCGAGCGGCCGATGTCGGCGGCGCTGCTCGTTGTGATCGTCGCTCTGTTGGTGCTGCCGCGGATCTTGCGTCGGCGGCGTGCGAGCGCCTGAGCGCTGCCGTCAGCGTCCGCTGGTCAGTGCGCGGTCGCGCCGCAAGCGGCCGCGGTGTGGATGTGCCCTCAGGATGGGGCGCCCATGGCCAGGGCCCGGGCACGCTGCGCCGCGAGCCCGTCGGAATCGGCCGCGGTTGATTTCGACGCGGTGTCCCAACCTTGCAGGTGGCGAATCGCCAGTTGCGCGAGCGCCGCGATCCAGTCATGGCGCCCATTCAAACAGGGCAGGTAGTGAAACTCCTTGCCGCCAGAGCGCAAGAACGCGTCACGCACTTCGACGGCAATTTCTTCCAGCGTTTCCAGGCAGTCGGCGGCAAAGCCGGGGCACAGGACGTCGACCCGGCTGACGCCGCTTCGGCCGAGTTCGATCAGCGTCGGCTCGGTGTAAGGCTGCAACCACTGTGCCTTGCCGAAACGGCTTTGAAACGTCAAGACCCACTGCTCGTCGCGCAAGCCCAGGCGCTGCGCCAGCAGCCGTGCCGTCTTCTGGCACTCGCAGTGGTACGGGTCGCCGAGCAACAGCGTGCGCTTGGGCACGCCGTGGAAACTCATCACCAGCTTGTCCGGGCGGCCAAACGATTGCCAATGCTCGTTAACGCTGTGCGCCAGCGCGTCGATGTAGCCGGCGTCGTCGTGATAGCGGTTCACGATGCGCAGCTCGGGCACGCTGCGAACGCGCCTGGTCCAGGCGCCGAGCGCGTCGATCACGCTGCCCGTGGTGGGGCCCGAATACTGCGGGTACAGCGGCAGCACCAGGATGCGCGTGACCTGCTCCGCCTTGAGTTCGTCGAGCACCTGGGCCAGCGCCGGGTTGCCGTAACGCATGGCGAAGCGTACCGTCACGTCGTGGCCGCGCTCGCCGAGGTAGCCGCGCAGCAGCTTCGCCTGCTTGCCGGTCCAGGTGAGCAGCGGCGATCCTTCGGGCGTCCAGATGCTCGCGTACTTGCGGGCCGACTTTGCCGGCCGCACGCGCAAGATGATGCCGTGCAGGATCGGCCACCAGGCGATCCTCGGGATTTCGACAACGCGCGGGTCACTCAAGAACTCGCCGAGGTAGCGCCGCAACGCCGCGGGCGTGGCCGCGTCGGGGGTGCCGAGGTTGCACAGCAGCACGGCGGTGCGTGGGGCGGTGCCGTGGGCAAATTCGGGCTCGCGGGCGAAGGTCATTGGTGCACCCTACGGCACAGGCCCGTGGCCCATGCCGATCCCGCCGAGCGGGAATGAGCCCCTACGGGCGGCCGGGCGGAGCTCATGACCGGGCAATCCCGGCTCTCACAGATCTCATGCTCGTCAGTTGTCGCTGAACTCGCTCACCGCCTGGGGCTGCGTGTCGCCGAATTTCATGATCTCGAAACGCACGCTCGGGCTCGACGGTTCGAGCGGCGGTGTGCCCAGGCCGACCAGCCCGCTGCCGTGCAGCGTGCACGTGCCGCGGCGCAGGCTGATGATTTCGGGGTCGTTGTCGAAGCGAACGTAGGTGCCGTTGTAGCTGAGGTCGGTGAGCTGGAACGTGCCGCCGTGCCAGTCGATGCGGGCGTGCGAGCGCGACACGCGGGTGTCGTCGATGCAGTACGCCGCTTGCGGGCTGCGCCCCAGCACGACCGGCAAGTTCGCGCCGGTGTAAACGCGGTTCAGGTCGAGCCAGACCAGGCGAATCCCTTCGGGCTCGGGAACGACCGCCATGTCGCCGAAGGCAGTGGTCGCGGTGTCGCCGAAATTGCGCGAGGTTTCGAGCAGGTGCACATGCACCGGTTCGGCGCGGCCGCGAAGTTGCATCTTGTCGAGGCTGCGAAAGCGCTTGCGCGTCGACTCGTCCAGGCTGGCGACGACGTTCACGGTGACCAGGGTCTCGTTGTCGCCCGCGTGGTCGAGCAGGCGCGCCGAGACGTTGACCGCGTCGCCGAACTGGTCGCCCGCAATCTCGACCACTTCGCCATGCGCCAACGCCACTGGGAGCTTGAGCGGCGACATATTCGGCGACGCGGCGCTGGCCGGCCCCAGGCGTTCGAGCGCTTCGTGCATCTCGTCGGCCGCGGCGACGGCGCTCGAACAGCGCGAGAACACCGCCATCAGGCCATCGCCCAGCGTCTTCACGACGCGGCCGTCGCAGCTGCGAACGATGCCGCCGAGCAAGGCCACGCTTTGCGTGACCACCGCGCTGGCCTCGGCGTTGCCCAGGGTTTCGTACAAGGACGTGCTGCCGCGCAGATCGGCGAACAGAATCGTGCCTTCGACGATCTGGGTCATGCTCGCTGCAAGGGTTGCATTGCGCCGGGATTATGGCGCAGCCGACAACGCCACCGTGCTACAGATTGTCCAGGTAGGTGCGCAGCTTGTGCCACGCCTTGCTGCGCAAGTCGTGGCGCAAACTCCGTGTGGCCCGCGACACGGGCCACACCGCCAGACGGCGGCAACGTATCCGGCCAACCCTTACAGGTTGTCCAGATACGTGCGGAGTTTGTCCGAGCGACTCGGGTGTTTGAGCTTGCGGATCGCCTTGGCTTCGATCTGGCGAATCCGCTCGCGCGTCACGTCGAACTGCTTGCCCACTTC
>JANOLA010000382.1:0-6939 GCA_031419535.1 Burkholderiales bacterium
CGACGCCAGCGCCGTGTGGGTGAAAACCGGGCAGTCGATCTGGTACTACCGCTGGACGCGTGCTGCCGACAGCGGCGCGAACGGCAAGCAGTTCGACGTTCTTCTCGCGTGCAAGAGCGGTAATCTGACGCAATGCCAGCGCAGCTTCCCGCAGCGCAAGCAAGAACAGGCGTCGACGCTCCTCGTTGCCGGCGAAAGCGCCGCAGTCAGCGTGTCGGAACGCGCCGAGGATCGAGAGCGCGCCGTCTACGCCGAGTTGCTCAAGGAAGTCATCGAGAGCTTTGTCAACAGCTACGCCGCGGTGGCCAAGCGCGGTGCCACGGCATCTGCCGGGTCGGCGTTGACGCGCTGAATCCCAGCGGCGCTCTGGTTCGGCCGAAACCGGCCGCACGATTGCGCCTCGCTGTCGATTCGGGCGACACTGGCCGATGCCCGGCACTCCCGAAACGACTTCTCGCAACGCGCTCGTCACTGGCCTTTGCTGGGGCCTGCTCGCCGCCGCGATCTGGACCAGTTACTCGGTGCTGGCACGCCTGGCCGTCACATCGGGGCTGAGCCCGAGTGACTTGACGCTGCTGCGTTTCGCGCCTGGCGCCTTGCTGATGGCGCCATTGCTCTGGCGCTGGGGCTTGCGCGACTTGGCAGGTATCGGCTGGCGCCGCGGCGTGCTGTTGGCGCTGCTCACCGGGCCCGTGTTCAGCCTGCTCATCATGACGGGGTTCAGCCTCGCGCCGCTCGCGCACGGCGCGGTCGTCGCGCCGGCGTGCCAGATGCTCACCGGCCTCACCCTGTCGGCTTGGCTGGCGAAGCAGCGCTGGACGCGCGAGACCGCGCTGGGTGCCGCCTGTGTCACGCTGGGGCTGGTGTTCATGGGCGGCGACACTATCTTGCACGGGCAGGGCAGGCTCACGCTCGTGGGCGATGTGCTGTTCGCCGCGGCCGGCGCGTGCTGGGGCCTGTTCGGCGCGCTGTCGCGGCGTTGGAACGTGGATGCGCTGCGGGTGACGGCGGTGTGCGTGGTGCTGTCGTTCTTGATGTTCGCGCCGGCCTACGTCGTGTTCGACGACTTCGGCCGCCTCGCCACCGCAGGCACCGCCATGCTCGCGCTGCAAATCGTCGCTCAGGGGCTCGGTGCGGGGCTGGTGGCGCTGCTGGCGTTCAGCCGCGCCAGCGAACTGCTGGGAGCCGGGCGCGCCGCCTTCTTCGGGGCCATCGTGCCGGGCGCGGCGACGCTGCTGGCGATTCCGGTGCTGGGCGAAGTGCCCACGGCATTGCAGGTGCTCGGCATCGTGGCGGTCGTGTTGGGCTTGTTGCTCGCCTTCGGCGCGGTGCGGGTGTTGCTGTTGCGGATGTTTCGGGCTGCGGCCTGACACAGAACACCGGATTCAGGCGCGGGCCCATGGTGGGCGATCCGGTGAATCCAAACCGAAGCACCCTTCAGATCGGCGGGTGCCCCTGCACGCTGTCGTACAACGCGTAGCCCTTGCCGACACCGTATTCGATGATGCCGTGGCCGACCTCGTCGCCGTCGCGCACTTCGATCACCTGGTCACCCAGCGTGCGCACGCGGCGTCTGGTGGCCGGGTCGTTCAGGTCCCATTCGTCGTGCGCGAGGAACAGCTTGCCGCGGTCGTCGCCATGGAACCAGCCGTCCAGGCCGCCGTAGAGGCCGCCTTTCAGGTAGTAGCGAGTCGGCAGCGCGCGAATCGAAATCGGGCGCTCGCTGCCGTCGGCGAAGCGCAGTTGCAACGTCGCCGATGCCAGCGACTGGCCGTACGGGTCGGCGTGCCATTGCATGTCGTGGCGCACGTCGGCGAGTTGATGGCGGCTTGAAGCCTTGCTGCCGACGCCGAACACTTCTTCGCCCGAGAGATAAATCTTGTCGCCCGGCGCGCGCTCCTTGAAGAAGATGTGCAGGCCACGCGTCGGAAATTGCGCCGTGGTCCAGCAGTAAAAGAAGGGCGGATAGAACGTGAGCGGCGGCGCGGTCTCGTCGCTGCGCATCTCGGCGCGCACGCCCCAGGAGTGGTCGCGCTGGCCGAGCCAGGAATCCACTTCGATGCGCTTGCCGGCGTATTCCAGCCAGCCGGTGTAGCGGCCGAGCTGCTGCGCGCGCGCCATGTTCTCGGTGACTCGCCCGTCGCGCCGGCGCTGGTGCGCTTTTTCTTCGTGCGCATTCATCGTCGCGTGAAATTCGAGTTCGAAGCGGATACCCGAGTCGTTCTCGGTCAGCGTGAGCGAATGGCGGCGCAGGCCCTCGATCACCTTGATCGCGAGCGGCCCGACGCTCGTGTTCAGCGGGTCCGGCCGCAGCCGCCGCGAGGCGCGAAAGTTCCACTGCCGCCCCGGCACGGCCACACCGGCAAACGCATCCATCACATTGCGGTTCGGGTGGTAGCCCAGGCCAATGTCGAAGATCGCCTCGCCGCCCGGCACCGGATGCCCGGTGTACCAGAGCCGCTCCATCCACGCCGGATCGCTGTTGTCGATCTGGTCGAAAGTGGTCGGCAACTGGTGGCCGATCAGGTCGTCTTGCGGGCTGAGCATGGTGCGGGCCGGCGTGTGGGTCAGGTCGGGATTCTCAGGGGGACGATGGTAGTACGGTAGCGTACAGTAGGCCGAACATTCAGAAGCTCCCGAGAAGCCCCGACAAGTTGCGCCAAGGAGGCGTGCCGCATGACCCCCTCAACCATCCGCGTCGAAATGCAAGACGGCTTGGCCGTCGTGAACCTGGCGCAACCCGCGCGCGGCAATCCGATCGACGGCGACTTTGCGCGCGACTTCAAACAAGTCGCTGCCGACCTGTGGGACATGGCCGGCCTGCGTGGCGTGCTGCTGCGCGCCGACGGCGCGAACTTCAGCTACGGCGGCGACCTGAAAAGCTTCTTCCCGGTGCGGGAGCGCCTCGGGCCGCTGGTACGCGAATGGACCGGCAACCTGCACATGGGGCTGCAGCGCTTCTGGCAGTTGAAAGTGCCGGTCGTCACCGCGGTGCAGGGCTTCGCGATGGGCGGCGGCGTGGCGCTGGTCGCGGGTTGCGACGTGGTGCTCGCGGGCGAATCGGCAAAGTTCGGCTCGGCATTCGCGCAGCTCGGCTTCAGTTGCGACTCGGGCTCGAGCGCCACGCTCACGGCGCGCATGGGCCCGGCACGCGCCAAGCGCTTCGTGCTGCTGGCGGAAATGCTAAGCAGCGCCGAAGCGGTGCAAGCGGGTCTGGCCGACCGCGTGGTGCCCGACGACAAGCTGCAAGACGAAGCCTTGCTACTGGCGCGGCGCCTCGCCGATGGGCCCACCGTGGCCTATGGCGAGATCAAGCGCCTGTTCTTGCGCGCGGGCTCCGACCAGCTTGCCGCGCAGCTCGAGGACGAAGCGCTGACGCTGGCGCGCGTTGCCGCAACGGCCGATGCACAAGAAGGCATCGCCGCGATGGTGGAACGCCGCAAGCCGGTGTTTCGCGGCCGATGAATCTCGAATCGTTCGAAGCCATCGTCGTCGAGCGCAACGACGCAGGTTTTGCCACGCTGCGGCTGAACCGGCCGCAGAAGCTGAACACGCTGTCGATCCGCATGCGGCAGGAAATCGGCACGGCGATCAACGCGCTCGAAGCCGACGCCAAGGTGCGCGTGCTCATCCTCACCGGCACCGGCCGCGCATTCAGCGCCGGCCTGGACCTCGACGAATGGGGGGGTGAGGGTCAAGGCGAAGGCGAAGCGGCGGGCGCCTACGAGCACGACCCGGTGGCCGTGCTGCAGCGTTTCAGCGGCCCGGTGATCGGTGCGATCAACGGCCTGGCGATCACCGGCGGTCTCGAGATCGCGCTCAGTTGCGACTTGTTGATCGCCGCCAGCGACGCACGTTTTGCCGACACCCATGTCAAGGTCGGCCTGTTGCCGGGCTGGGGCGGCTCGGTGCGCCTGGCGCGCTTGATCGGCCTGAACCGCGCGAAAGAACTCGCGCTCACCGGGCGCTTTCTCGGTGCCGACGAAGCGCTCGCCTGGGGCTTGGTGAACCACGTCGTGTCGAGCGATCGGCTGCAAGCCAAGGCTGAAGAGCTGGCCCGGCAGATGCTGGCCGGCGTGCCTGAAACCCTGAATGCCTACAAGCGGCTGCTCGACGACGAAGCGGTGCTGCCGTTCGACGACGCGCTGACGCTCGAACGCTCGCGCTCGGTGGCGAACAACCAGGCGCAAGGGCGCGAGGCGATCCTGCAGCGGCTCGATCACTTGCGCCGGCGCGGGGCTTGATTGCGGGGAGCGCCGCCGCGCCCGAATCAAGGCCGATCCACCAGCCGCAACACCCTACCGGTCGTCCCATACGGCCCAAAGGTTTCGTTGGTGAGCACGTAGAACTCTCCGGCGCGGTCTTCGGCCAGACCCACGATTCGCGTCTCGAGCCGCATCGCGCGGGTCATGGGCCAGAGCTCGCCGCTGCGGTTCGAAGGCGTGGCGACGAAAATCTGCCCGGAGGGTTGCTTGAAATCGGCGCTCCAATCGACTATGAGCAACTGCCCCGTGAGCCGGGCAATGGCGCGGCCGCGATACATGCGTGCCCCGGTGATCGCCGTGCCCACGCCTTGCAGACCGAGCTGGGTCTGCGGATGCGACGCCTGCATGTTCGGGTACTCGGCGACGGGCAGCTCGAGGCGGGTGCCGAAAGCGTCGCGGTCCGCACAACTGGCCGGTGGCTGGCGTGGCCGCAGCCGGTCGACGCAGTGCACGCCTTCCATCAACGGCCAGCCAAAATTGCCCGGTGCCTTGACGCGGTACGCGGCTTCCCACAAGGTCTCGGCGACGGCGGTCACATAGAAGTCGCCACTGCCATTGGAATCGAAGGCAATTCGATACGGGTTGCGAAAGCCCCAGGCCCAGATTTCGCGCCGCCCGCCGCTGGCAACGAACGGGTTGTCGCGCGGAATCGCATAACCCGGAAAACCGCGGTCGATGTCGATGCGCAAGATCTTGCCGAACAGCGACTCTCGGTCCTGCGCCAGGCCGTCCCACGCCAGCCCTTCGGCCGGCACATTGAACGCTTCCCAGCGCACCTCTTTGCCGATGCCGTGCGACGCACCGCTGTCGCCCAGACCGATGTAGAGAAACCCATCGGGGCCGAACGCCAGCCCGCCGCCATTGTGCTTGCGGCTCGGCCAATCGATCTCGAGCAGCACGCGCTCCGACGCCACGTCGATGCGTGACAGGTCCCCCGGCCTGGCACTGAACTCCGACACGCGGCGCGTGTGGTTCCAGTTCGCGGGCGCGCCAGCGCGCAGCGGCGCCGAGTAGCTGGCGAAGACCCGGCCGTTGCGCGCGAACTGCGGGTGCAGCACGAAGCCGAGCAGCCCGCGCTCCTCGAAGTTCTGCTCCAGTGCCAGCAAACGCGGTCGCAGGTCGAAAAAGGGTTCGGCGATGAGCCGGCCATCGGCACCCAGCGTGCGCACCACGCCGTCTTGCTGAACGATGAACTTGCGGCCGCTGCCGTCGGCGGGTTCTTCCAGATGGATCGGCGCCGTGAGCCCTTCGGCCACGGGTTCGAGTGCGAGGTTTTGCGCCATCGCACTCTGACCGAGCGACGCAAAAAGCTCGAGGGACAGCGCCGCCAGGGCAATCAGTGTCTTTGAGGGTTGCATAGGGGAGTGGCGAATTGAATTCCCAGTGTAAGGTGGCTCGCACCCGGCGCTGCCGGCGCGGGCGGACGAAGCGATCCGGCGTTCCGGCTGTCGGCCGGCGTTCGTTGATGCGTGATGTAGGATGCATCACCTCAGACGGTCGCACCATCATCGAGCCCATGCGCACCACCCTCGCCATCGATGACGACATCCTCGCCGCCGCGAAACACCTCGCCGAGCGCGAGCGCAAAACGCTCGGCGAAGTGATCTCCGCCCTGGCCCGCCAAGGGCTGGCACGCGTCCCGCGGGCCGGTCGCAGCGAGCGCAACGGTGTTCCGCTGCTGCCCAGCCGTCGCGGCACGGCAACGCCGGTCACGATGGAGCTGGTGAATCTGCTGCGCGACGAGTTGCCGTGACGACCACGTTCCTGCTCGACGTGAACGTGCTGATCGCGCTTATCGACCCAGCCCACGTGCAGCATGACCCGGCGCACCAATGGTTCTCGCGCGTCGGGCGCAAGAGTTTCGCCACCTGCCCGCTGACCGAAAACGGCCTGGTGCGAATCGTCGGCCACCCCAAATATCCCAACTCGCCCGGGCCGCCGAGTGCCGTGGTTGAGTCGCTCGTTGCGATCCGCAGGCTGCCGGGCCACAAGTTCTGGCCCGACAAGATCAGCGTCGCCGACGAAGCGTATTTCGCCGCCGCGCTGTTGTCGAGCCATTCGCGCGTCACTGACAGCTATCTGCTCGCCCTGGCTCACACGAACGGTGGACGCCTCGCGACGATGGACCAGAAGTTGGCGATCGAAGCTGTTCCGAACGCGAAAGCGTCGCTCGAGCTGATCTGAATTGACGATTCCGCAGACCTTGCTGGCGCGTGCCGACGAGATCATGCGCTGAGCCGCATCGCACCCCGGGGATTCCCGTAGAACCGGCGCAACCGCATTGCCTGCGCGGGGCGACCCGAATACAGTGGCCCTTCCATCAATTCTCTTGGAGACGAAGATGTCGTTGCAAAGACAAGTCGATGCACTCCTGAGCCGCGCCACCCAGGCGGGCGACGTTCCCGGCGTCGTGGCCATGGCGACGAACCGCGAAGGCATCATCTACGAAGGTGCGTTCGGCGAGCGCGTGCGCGGCCAGGGCCCCGCGATGACGGTCGACACAGTGGGCTGGATCGCCTCGATGAGCAAGGCCATCACGTCGAGCGCGGCGATGCAGCTCGTCGAGCAGGGCAAGATCGACCTGGACGCACCCGCGAGCCGGGTCGTCCCGCAAATCGCAGAAGCGCAGGTGCTGACCGGCTTCGACCCAAACGGCCGCCCGCAAACGCGAGCG
>JANOLA010000383.1:0-8396 GCA_031419535.1 Burkholderiales bacterium
GGGTGGCGACGACAAAAATTCACCTCCACTCAGCTGCGAGGGGTAACTTTTCCGCAGCGCCGATGCTGACTCGCGCGGTCCGTGCGGGATACGCGCCCCCTACTGCCTGGCTAGGGCTGCACAAACTGCATCTGTGTCCCAGCAAGTTCGATCACGTCGCCATTCTTCAGATGCACGGTCTCGCTCACGACCGGGCTGCCGTTCACTGTCGGGCGAAGCGACCCTTCAACGTGCGCAAGCACATAGCCACCAGGCCGTTTCGTGATGGAGGCCACTTGCACCCCAGGCTTGCCGACCGTGGTGACCACCTTGCTCAACGCCACTTCACGCCCCGCAGCCGCGCCATTGAGCACCTTGATCGAGGCCGGTGCGGTGGACCCGCCCATCGGCCCGAAGCCGGATGCGCCGAAGCCTGAATGCGCCGGCGCCGGCAGCGCGCCGGGCTTCAGGATCATCGTCTTCTCGTAGTCGGTGCCGTCTTCGACGAGGTACTTGATCTTGTACTTGCCGATCTCCACCGTGTCGTTGTGCGTGAGCAGCTGCTTCTTGATCGCCTTGCCGTTGATGTAGGTGCCGTTGGTGCTGTTCAGGTCTTCGATGAAGACGTCGGAGCCCACCATCTGCAGCACGGCGTGTTCGCCGCTCACCGCGAGGTTGTCGATCACGATGTCGTTGTAGGGCCGCCGGCCCAGGGTGGTCTTGTCCTTGGTGATCTGTACCTCCTTGATCACCACACCGTCGAGCGATACGACCAGCTTGCCCATGCTTGCGACCTTTCTGTCTCTGTCTTTTTTGGGTGGACTCAACTGCGTGTGGCTGCCCCACCGAACCGGTCATCGCCGAAATGGCCACCATGACCGCGCAGACCCCGCCGAGCCGCGCACCCGGGCAAGGACGACCGAGATATTATCCTTTCCGCCTGCGTCATTGGCCGCGTCAACGAGCGCGGCCACGGCTTCGGGCAGCGATTCGCTGCCCAGCAACACTTGCAGGATGCTCTCGTCGTCGAGCATGTCGGACAAGCCGTCGGAGCAAAGCAGGTAGGTGTCGCCGGGCAGCACGTCGTGCAGGTGGGTCTCCAGCAGCACCGTGTCTTCAACGCCGACGGCGCGGGTCACCAGGTTCTTGTTCGATGAAAACGCGGCCTGCTCCATCGTGAGCAGGCCGGCGTCGATTTGCTCTTGCAATAGCGAGTGGTCGTGGGTGATCTGCGTCAGGCGCCCGGCGCGCAGGCGGTAGCCACGCGAGTCGCCGACATGGCCGATCAGCAGACGCCCTTCGCGGAACACGCCGAGCACGAGCGTGGTGCCCATGCCGGCGTACTGCGGGTTGGAGTTCGCGGCGTTGAAGATCGCGCGGTTCGCGTTGTCGACGCAGATGTCCATGGCGCGGCGCACGTCGGTGTCGGAGGCGTCGTTGGCGGCTTCGGTGAGCCAGCGCCCGAGTTCGCTCTTGATGAACGAGGTGGCCATGCCGCTCGCGACCTCGCCCGCGTTGTAGCCGCCCATGCCGTCTGCCAGCACCATCAGCGCGTTGCCTTCGTCCAGGGCCACCGAGTCTTCGTTGTTGTTGCGCGCTCTGCCGGTGTCAGTTGCGCTGAAGAACTCGAGTGTCATGTTTGCTGGAGACGGCGGCACTGTCGTTGAGACTGGGGGGCAATCGAAAACGCGAATTGTGCCTTGGAACAAGGCCTGAATCCAAGGCGTCGGGCGACGAATGCTGGCTCGGTCGAGGGCTTTCGCCCGGTTGGGTGAGCCGCGCCGCCAGGCCGGCAGTGCATGGCAGTTGCGGCGGCCGCAACTTTGACGCGGCTGCCTCGACCTAGAAAAGCCGCTTACAAAAGCCGCCTACAACAGCTGCTTCAGCAGCCTGCCCATCTCCGACGGGTTGCGCGTGACGGTGAATCCGCATTCCTCCATGATGGCCAGCTTGGCATCGGCCGTATCGGCGCCGCCGGAGATCAACGCGCCGGCATGGCCCATGCGCTTTCCGGGCGGGGCGGTCACGCCCGCGATGAAGCCGACGATCGGCTTTTTCATGTGGGCCTTGCACCAGCGCGCCGCTTCCGCTTCATCGGGGCCACCGATCTCGCCGATCATGATGACGGCGTCGGTCCCGGGGTCGTCGTTGAACAGGCGCATCACGTCGATGTGCTTGAGGCCGTTGATCGGGTCACCGCCGATGCCCACGGCGCTGGACTGGCCCAGGCCAATTTCGCTGAGCTGCGCCACCGCTTCGTAGGTGAGCGTGCCGGAACGCGACACCACGCCGACCCGCCCCGCCTTGTGGATGTGGCCTGGCATGATGCCGATCTTGATCTGATCCGGCGTGATCAACCCCGGGCAGTTGGGACCGAGCAAAAGCGTCTTCTTGGCGCCCGCGGCTTCGCGCCGGCGCATCTTGCTGCGCACCTCGAGCATGTCGCGCACGGGGATGCCTTCGGTGATGCAGATCGCCAAGTCGAGCTCGGCCTCGACCGCTTCCAGGATCGCCGCCGCCGCGCCCGCTGGAGGCACGTAGATGACGCTGACCGTTGCGCCGGTCTTGCTCGCTGCGTCTTTCACGCTCGCGAAGATCGGAATGCCTTCGAAATCTTCGCCCGCCTTCTTCGGGTTCACGCCGGCGACAAAACAGTTCTTGCCGTTCGCATAGTCGCGGCACATGCGCGTATGGAACTGGCCCGTCTTGCCGGTGATGCCTTGCGTGATGACTTTGGTGTGCTGGTCGATGAGGATGGACATGGGGGTTCCTTGGGCGGTGCGGAGCAGGCGGGCAGCGGCCTTACTTCAGCGCGGCCATCACCTTTTCGGCGGCATCGGCCATCGAGTCGGCGCTGATGATGGGAAGGCCGGAGCCTTGCAACAGCTGTTTCCCCAGTTCTTCGTTCGTGCCTTTCATTCGCACAACCAGCGGCACATTCAGGTTCACGGCGCGGCACGCGGCAATCACGCCTTCGGCGATCGTGTCGCAGCGCATGATGCCGCCAAAGATGTTGACCAGGATCGCCTTGACCTTGGGGTTGCCGAGCATGATCTTGAATGCCTCGGTCACCTTCTCGGCATTCGCGCCGCCGCCGACGTCGAGAAAATTGGCCGGCTCGCCACCGAACAGCTTGATCGTGTCCATCGTCGCCATCGCCAGGCCGGCACCGTTGACCAGGCAGCCGATGTTGCCGTCGAGCTGAATGTAGGCCAGGTCGAACTTGCTCGCTTCGACTTCCGCTGGGTCTTCTTCGTCGAGGTCACGGTAGGCTGTGATTTCGGGGTGGCGGAACAAGGCATTGCTGTCGAAGTTGAACTTCGCGTCGAGTGCCTTCACCTGGCCCGGCTTGCCGTCCAGGGACCCTTCGAGGATCAACGGGTTGATTTCCGCCAAGGTCGCATCGGTTGCCATGTAGCACGCATACAGCTTGCCGAGCAATTCGACAGCCTGGGGGTGTGAGGCGGCTGGGATGCCGATGCCTCGCGCCAGCTCGGTGCCTTGTGCCTCGGTCAGGCCGACCAGCGGGTCGATGAAGACCTTGATGATCTTCTCGGGCGTCTTGTGCGCGACTTCTTCGATGTCCATGCCGCCTTCCGAGCTGGCCATCATCGCGACCTTCTGCGTTGCCCGGTCGGTGACGACGGCAACGTAGTACTCATGGCGTATGTCGGCGCCTTCCTCGATCAGCAGGCGCCGCACCTTTTGGCCCACCGGGCCCGTCTGGGGTGTCTTGAGTTGCATGCCGAGAATTTGCCCGGCCAGCAGACTGACCTCGTCCATGCTGCGAGCGAGTTTCACGCCACCGCCCTTGCCGCGCCCGCCAGCGTGGATCTGCGCTTTCACCACCCATACCGGCCCGCCGAGTTTTTGCGCGGCCTCGACTGCCTCGCGAACGCTGAACGCGGGGTAGCCCCTGGGGACCGGGATCCCGAATTGCCGAAGGACTTCCTTGCCTTGGTACTCGTGGATCTTCATGGGTTTGGCAGTATCGGGTTTCGAACGGCGTTGGCGCGCCCGCGATCTGTTGGGCGTCGATCGCCGCGCGAACGGCAGAAATGCTGGCGCAGGCGCGGGTCAGCGCGGCAATGTAGCACGCGTGTCGCGCGCCATAGCGTCATCGGTGTCCGAGTTCGACGCCGCGTCATCGCGCCTGCTGAGAGCAGCGCGCAAGACGCGGCGAATCACGTCGCCGGAAAAGCCGCGCCCCGCCAGAAAGCGGGCTTGTTTTGCCTGATGCTGGGCATGGGTGTGTTGATCGGTCGGCAGTGGAGTGCCCGCATTGCGGCCGAACTTGCGCGCCCAGATCGCGCAGGCGCGGTCGAACTCGCTCGCCAACAACGCCGCTTCGGATTGGGCCGGCAACGCCAGGCCGTGCTGCGCCAGTTCCAGGCGGATGCGCAGGGTGCCGAAACGCTCTCCCCGCACACGGACCCGAGACTCGACAAAGCGCTGCTGCGACAGATAGCTGTTGGCTTCCAGCCAGTCGAGCACGGTTTCGACACGCACCACGACCTCGGTGCCGTTCGTCTGCGCGTCACTGCATGGAGTGGCCTGGGCGCGCGCCACCTTCAGGAGTTTGCGGCGCAGATCGCTGCGGCTGTGTTCGCGCTGCGCCAAACACGCCAGTGCGCGGGCCTTGAGTGTTCTTTCGTCCACGCGATGAGGCGATGGCCGCCCGGCCGCCCCAGTGGCATCGCCCTGAAGCGCACGCCCTGCTACGCGGCGCGGACCTTGGCCGCCGGCCCATCGGCAGCCGCGCTCGTTGGCAATTGCGGAATCCCCACCGCCTCGCGAACCTTGTTCTCGATCTCGATCGACAGCGCCGGGTTCTCCTTGAGGAAGTCGCGCGCGTTGTCCTTGCCTTGGCCGATCTTTTCGCCGTTGTACGCGTACCAGGAGCCGCTCTTCTCGAGCACGCGCGCGGTCACTCCCATGTCGATGATCTCGCCTTCGCGGCTGATGCCTTGGCCGTAGAGGATGTCGAATTCGGCGGTCTTGAATGGCGGCGCGATCTTGTTCTTCACGACCTTCACCTTGGTCTCGTTGCCGATCACCTCTTCGCCCTTCTTGATCGAGCCGATGCGCCGGATGTCCAGCCGCACCGAGGCGTAGAACTTGAGCGCGTTGCCGCCGGTGGTGGTTTCGGGCGAGCCGAACATCACGCCGATCTTCATGCGAATCTGGTTGATGAAGATGACCATCGTATTGGTCTTCTTGATCGTGCCGGTGAGCTTGCGCAGCGCCTGGCTCATCAGGCGCGCTTGCAAACCGGGCAACGAATCGCCCATTTCGCCTTCGATTTCGGCCCTGGGCGTGAGCGCGGCAACCGAATCGATGACGACCAGGTCCACCGAGCCTGAGCGCACCAGTGCGTCGACAATTTCCAGCGCTTGCTCACCCGTATCGGGCTGGCTGATCAACAGTTCTTGCAGGTTGATGCCGAGCTTTTGTGCGTACTGCGCGTCCAGCGCGTGCTCGGCATCGATGAAGGCGCAGGTTCCGCCGAGCCTTTGCATCTCGGCGATGACTTGAAGCGTCAACGTGGTCTTGCCGGATGATTCAGGCCCATAGATTTCAACGACGCGCCCGCGCGGCAGGCCGCCCACGCCGAGGGCAATGTCCAATCCGAGTGAGCCGGTCGAGACGACTTCGATGTCTTCGATCACCTCGCCCACGCCCAGGCGCATGATCGAGCCCTTGCCGAACTGCTTTTCAATCTGCGCCAGGGCGGCTTGCAGGGCCTTGGCCTTTTCCGTGTTCAGTGTTTTCACGTTTGCGTCCATGGGGTTCTCCTCAAAGTAGAGCGAGTATCGACACAAACTGGGTATATGTACAGTAGTTGAGCGAGCCGTGGGGTGATTCAGGTCGACCCCTGCCCGCGCAACATGTCGAACAGGCAGGCGTCGTCCAGCTCTGCCAGCCCGTTGTCGCAGGCACGTGCGAACAGCGCTGCCGCCGCCGCCCCGAGGCTGGCATCGAAGTTCGCCGCGCCGGACATTGCCAGAGCCAGCCGCACGTCTTTGTTCAGCAGCGAAGTGTGTGCGCGAGGCGCCAGATCGCCGGCGATGGCCCGGTGCAGCCGATCGCTGCTGATCCAGCTCTGGCCGCTCGATTGCTCGATCACGCGCAGCGTTCGCGTCGGGTCCAGGCCGACCTGCCGCGCAAGCGCCAAGGCCTGCGCGGCGCCCGCGAGGTTGATCGCGGCGAGCAGGTTGTTCACGAGCTTGGTCCGTGCCCCGTCGCCGGGGCTGCTGCCGACCCGGAACACAGGATTCGCGAGTGCATCGAGGAGTCTGAGGTGGCGCTCGAACAAGGCGTCATCGCACGCCACCATCAAGCTCATTTGACCGGCGCGTGCCCGAACCGGGCCACCCGACATCGGTGCGTCGATGCAGGCCAACCCCATGGCGGCGAGGCGCTGGGCGAAGGCCTCCGTATCGGCGGGAGAAATGGTCGGACACAGCATGACGCAGGGCTTGTGGGCCTGCGAAGCGACACCCTCCTTCGGAGCGAACAGCACGTGATCGGCCTGCAGGGAATCGACGACGCAGACGATCACGAACTGCGCCGCTTCGGCCACAGCCGACGGCGAGGCGCAGACCTTCGCCCCGAGCGAGCGCGCCATGCGTTCGCGCGTCGGATCGATGTCGCGCACCGCCACCTGCCAGCCCAACTCGAGCAAGCGGCCCGCCATCGCCAGGCCCATGTTGCCCACGCCGATGATTCCCACGGTTGACGCGGCAGGGACCATGGCCAGTCGATTCAACCGCCCGCTAGGTCAACACTAGCTCTGAATCAAGCGCCGGCTCTTGGCGATCGACATCAGGATGCCCAAGCCGAGTCCCAAGGAAACCATCGCCGTGCCGCCGTAGCTGATGAACGGCAGGGGGACCCCCACCACCGGCAGCACGCCGCTGACCATTCCCATGTTGACGAACGCATAGGTGAAAAAGCTCAGCGTGACGCCGCCCGCCAGCAGCCGAGTAAAGAGCGTCGGCGCTTCGGCGGCGATCATCAGGCCGCGAATGATGAGGAAGGTGAAACCCAGCAGCAACGCCGTGCATCCCAGCAGACCAAACTCCTCGGCGAACGCGGCGAAGATGAAATCGGTGGTGCGTTCCGGGATGAACTCCAGGTGCGTCTGCGTGCCCTTCATGAAGCCCTTGCCCGAGAGCCCTCCGGAGCCGATCGCGATCATTCCCTGAATGATGTGGAAACCCTTGCCCAGTGGGTCAGTGGTCGGGTCGAGCAGCGTGCACACCCGATTCTTCTGGTAGTCGCGCAGCAGCGGCCACTTCACGTCGGGCTGGCAAATCTGGCCCTCGGTCAAGACAAGGGCCGCCGCGGCGAAAACGCCGATCACGAGCACCGGGATCACCAGCCGCCACGACAACCCGGCAAAGAAGATCACGTACAGGCCTGCGGACAGCACCAGGATCGCTGTGCCGAGATCGGGCTGCTTGACGATCAACCCCACCGGCAGCGCCAGCAGGGCCAGCGCGACCACATAGTCCGTGACGCGGATCTGCCCCTCGCGGCGCTGGAACCACCATGCCAGCAGCAACGGCATGGCGATCTTCAGAATTTCGCTAGGCTGAACGATGATGCCCACGTTGAGCCAGCGGGTGGCACCTTTCTTGGTGATTCCCATCACCGCGGTTGCGATCAACAGGCCGACGCCGAACAAGTACAGCGGAACTGCGAGAGCCATCAGTCGTTGCGGCGAAATCTGCGCCACGAGAAACAGCACCACGAGACCCAGCAGCATGTTCCTGGCGTGCCCGGAGAACCGAGATCCATGGTCGAACCCAGCGGAATACATCGTGAGCAACCCGGCCATGGCAAGCAATGTGATCGCGATCAGCAGAGGGGCGTCGAAGCCGGTGAACACCGGCCGCACCCGCTGCCACGCCGAGGGTTCTTCGTAGATGACGTTCATGGCGCTGCGTTGGCCCCGTTGCCGAGCACCGACGTGATGCCGGGCAGGGCGTACTCCGCGGCGCTGCGCGACTTGCCGGTCGGCGCGCCCGACTTGCCGATTCGCGTGGCGGCCAGGTCTTCAGCGCTTGGTATAAGACCGAGCAGGGCGTAATCGAAAACGCGGCGCGCGATCGGCGCGGCCGCTTCCGAGCCGAAGCCCGAGTTCTCGACGACCACAGCCAGCGCGATCGTCGGCGCCTCGATCGGCGCGAAGGCGATGTACAGCGAATGGTCGCGCTTGTACTCGTCGAGCTTGGAGGCGTTGTATTTTTCGTTTTGCTTGATGCCGACCGCCTGCGCCGTGCCCGTCTTGCCGCCGCTCTTGTAGCGTGCGCCACTGAAGGACCGAACCGACGTGCCTTCCTGCGTCACGCCGTACATGGCACGTTGAATGAGTTCAGCGTGTTCGGGCTTGAAAGGGAGCGCCGGCAGTG
>JANOLA010000384.1:0-5855 GCA_031419535.1 Burkholderiales bacterium
CGTTTTCTGCGCCGCGTCTGGGGTTTCGCGGTGAAGAACGAGGCGGCCCTGAACATCGGCGTCGGCGCGGGCACCGCGCAGGGCGCGGCCGCGGAGCCCGCCGCCGAACCTGCCGCCGATCCCGCCGCGAAGGCGCTGCGCTTCGAGCTGCACTCGCTGCTGCGCCAGATCACATTCGACTACGAGCGCATGCAGTACAACACCGTCGCCTCGGGCGCGATGAAGCTGCTGAACGCGCTCGAAGGATTTCGCGGCGATGGCCCGGGCGCGTTGCGCGAAGGCTTCGGCATCCTGCTGCGCGCGCTCTACCCGGCGTGCCCGCACCTGACCTGGGTGCTGTGGAATCAGCTCGGGTACGCGCGGCAGTGGGGCGATCTGCTCGACGCGCCCTGGCCACAGGTCGACCCGGCCGCGCTGGTGCAAGACCAGATCGAACTGGTGCTGCAAGTCAACGGCAAGCGCCGCGGCACCATCAGCGTCGCGGCGGAGGCCGATGAAGCCACCATCGTCGCAGCGGCGCTCGCGAGTCCCGACTTCCAGCGCTTCAGTGCTGGCGCGCCGCCGAAGATGGTGAAAGTGGTGCCGGGGCGATTGGTCAACGTCGTGGTTTGATGCGCTTGCGACGAGCCTTCGTGGTCGCCGCCGTCGCGCTGGCCGGCGGATGCGGATTTCAGTTGCGGCGCGCCCCCGAATTGCAGTTCCGCACGCTTGCGCTTCGAGGTTTTAAGGACGATTCGCCGCTGGCGCGCGAATTGAAGCGCAGCCTGACGGCGAGCCGCACCACCCAGGTCGTCGAAGCCGGCGCGGGCGCGCAGGTGGTGCTGGAAGCGCTGAGCGACGAGCGCGCCAAGAGCGTGGTCGCGAGCACCGCGGCCGGGCAGGTGCGGGAACTGCAGTTGCGCGCGCGCTTTCACTTCCGCTTGCGTGGCGCCAACGGCAAAGAGCTGCTGCCCGCGACTGAAATATTGCTCACCCGCGACATGAGCTACAACGAAAGCAATGCGCTGGCGAAGGAACAGGAAGAGCTGGCGCTGTACGCGGCGATGCAGAACGACATCGTCGCCCAGGTGATGCGGCGCTTGGCGGCGATTTCGGCGCTTTGACATGCAAGTCCGCTCCGAGCAACTCGCCGCGCATCTGGCCAAGGGCATGCGGCCGCTTTACACCGTGTGGGGCGACGAGCCGCTGCTCGCGCAAGAAGCGTTGGACACCTTGCGCGCCGCGGCGCGCAGCGTGGGTTGCAGCGAGCGCCAGGTGCACAGCGTCAGCGGCGCACGCTTCGACTGGAGCAGCCTGCTCGGTGCGGCGCGCGAGATGAGCCTGTTCAGCGACAAGCAACTGATCGAGATTCGCATTCCTTCAGGCAAGCCGGGCAAGGATGGGTCTGACGCGCTGAAGAGTTACTGCGACACGCTGGAGGCCGGCAGCGACAACATCACGCTGGTCGCCTTGCCCCGGCTCGACCGCACCCAGCAAAGCAGCGCCTGGTTCACGGCCTTGGAGCGCAGCGGCGTCACGATCCGCATCGACGCGGTGGACCGCAAGGCCTTGCCGCAGTGGATCGCGCAACGCCTCGCGCAGCGCGGCCAGCGCGTGCAAGACGGGCCCGCGGGCCAGCACACGCTGGCTTTTTTCGCTGACCGCGTCGAAGGCAATTTGCTGGCCGCACACCAGGAGATCGAAAAACTCGCCTTGCTCTACCCGCGCGGCGAGTTGAGTTTCGAGCAGGTGGAAAGCGCCGTGCTGAACGTCGCGCGCTACGACGTGTTCAAGCTTGGCGAGGCGATCCTCGCCGGCCAGGTGGGGCGCGCGCGGCGCATGCTGGAGGGCCTGCAGGCGGAGGGCGAAGCCGCCGTGCTGGTGCATTGGGCGATTGCCGAAGACATTCGCGCGCTGCGCCGGATTCGACAAGCGGTGGCCGACGGCCAGCCGCTGCCGCTGGCGCTGCGCGAAGCGCGCGTCTGGGGGCCGCGCGAGCGGCTCATCGAGCGTGCCTTGCCGCACTTCAGCGAAGCCGCGCTGGCCCGTTTGCTCGACGCGGCCAGCGTCTGCGACGGGTTGGTGAAGGGTCTGCGCCACGCCGACTGGCCGGCCGACCCCTGGCAAGCCCTGCACAAGCTGGTGTTGATGCTGCTGCAGCACACCGTGCAGGCGGCGCCGCGCAAGCCGCTGCGCCTGGCGTTGACACCCTGAAATCGCCGCAGGTGGCGCGACCGCCGCCGGCCCACGAGGCGGACCCCAGCGCTTCGCGCTGCGGGTGGTGTTGCCGCGCAAACGCAGCGCTCACAAGGAAACGCCGGGCCGCCCCAAGTTTCCTTGACCCCCGCGGGGGGCGGGCTGGGCGCAGCCCGGCCCTGGGGGCCCTCAATAACCGCGCGTGCGATCGACAAGGTGCGCCAGCGGCGCGCCGCTGCGCAGCGCTCGCACGTTGCGCGCCACGACCGAGGCCGCGCTGCGTGGGTCGGTGAGCGCGGCGATGTGCGGCAACACCGTGACTTTCGGGTGGGTCCAGAAGGCGTGGCCTGACGCCAAGGGTTCGGTTCCGAAGACATCGAGCACGGCGCGGCGCAGCTGACCGCTGGCTAGCGCTTCGAGCAGATCGGCCTCAACCACATGGCCGCCGCGCCCCAGGTTCACAAGGCTCGCACCGCGGCGCATCGACGCCAGCGTGCGCCGGTCGAACAGGTCGCGCGTCACGTCGGTCAGCGGCAACAGGTTGACCACGATCTCGGCCTGCCCGAGCACGGCCTCGAGCTGCGCCGTGCCGCTGCGGCAGGCCACGCCCGCCAGCTCGGCTTGGCGCATGCTCCAACCGAGCACAAGGTAGCCATTGCCGGCCAGGCGAAGCGCGGCGCTGCGCCCCATCTCGCCCAGGCCGAGCACCGCGACCGTGACTTCATCGGCGCGCCGCTGCGGGCGTTGCCGCCACTGCCCGCGCTGTTGTTGCGCCGCGTAGTCGAAGTACTCGCGGTGCAGGCTCAACACGGCCCACAGCACCGTTTCCGCGATGGCCTGGCTCATCGCCGGGTCGACCAAACGCGCCAGCGGCACGTCGCGCGGCAGCGTGGCATCGGTGAGCAGCCGGTCGACGCCGGCCCACAGCGATTGAATCAGGCGCAGCTTCGGCAAGCTTGCCAGCAAGCCTGCCGGCGGATTTGCGACGAGGGCAATGTCGATCGCATTCGGGTCCGTCACCTCGCGCAGCAGGGTTTCGCCGGGCAGCGCGGCGAGCAGCGCCGGCCAGCAATCGGCCCACTCTTGCGCCGAGAATTCGGCTGCGACCAGGATCGTCAAGGCAGTTCCTTTCTCAACTCGCAGCAAGGTCGACCTGTCGGCGGCCATGGCGGATGGGCAGCAGGCCGGCAAGCGGCGCGAACCTTCATCCGACGCCTCTTCCCTCCGCCAGGGACTGCACGCGCCGCAAGGCATGCACGACGGTCTGTTCGCGCACCTCATTGCGGTCGCCATTCAGGTGCAACAACTCGGCCTTGGCCGGGCTGCCGCGTTGCGCCCAGGCGAGCCATACGGTGCCGACCGGTTTGCCCGGCGTCGCGCCGCCGGGCCCGGCGATGCCGGTGACGGCCACGGCGATGTCGGCGTGCGAATGCTGCAACGCCCCTTGCGCCATCGCGCACGCCACTTCGCCGCTCACCGCACCGTGGGCGTCGATCAGCGCTGGGTCGACGCCGAGCGCCTCGACTTTCGCCGCGTTCGAGTAACTGACGATGCCGCGCTCGAACCAGTCGCTCGAGCCAGCGAGCGCGGTGCATGCCGCGGCGATCAGCCCGCCGGTGCACGACTCGGCCGTCACGAGCGTCGCGCCACGCTGGCGCAGGGCCAACGCAACAGCCTCGACCAGCGGCTCGAATCCGGCCATGGAGAAACCTGCCGGTGTGCTCACAAAAAGCGCCACAGCGCGATCACGAGCAGCGTGCACAGCGCGGCGACGAGATCGTCAAACAGGATGCCGAAACCCTGACGCCAGCCGATCGCTTCGCCGCGCCGCGCCTTGAACAGTTCATCGGCCCAGGCCACGGGCCCGGGTTTGGCGATGTCGAAGATGCGAAACAGAACAAACGCCCAGAGTTGCTCCCAGAACCCTGTCGGCGTGACGAGCCACAGCACGCACCAGAAGGCCAGCACTTCGTCCCAGACGATCGCGCCCGGGTCGCTGACGCCGAGTTCGCGCGCGGTGCGAGTGCAGGCCCACAGGCCGACCAGCGCGGCGGCGACCAGCAGTGCGGCCCAATGAGCGTCGCCCAGCTGCGGTTGCAGCGCGGTGAATGCAAGCCAGGCGAACAGCGTCGCGACGCTTCCCGGCGCGATGCGCGACAGGCCACAACCGAAACCGAACGCGATCATGCGCGCCGGGTGGCCGAACGCGAAGCCGAGCCTCGGCCGGCCAGGCGCGGCGGCGACCGGCGGATTGAGCGTCGATGGGGAGCCGGTCATGATCGAAAGTCTTTCAACACCTCGCAGCCTCGATGCTCAGCGAAAGTGGTCGAAGCCCGCGAAGCGCTGTTGAAGCGCCTGGCCTTGCGCATCGAGCAGGCGCAGGCCGGGCAACGCGTCAATGCGGCCGATGCAGGTGACGGCCACGGCCGCTTGGCGGGCAGCGGCCTGCACCTGCGCGTCGCGATCCGCGGGCGCGCTGAACAGCAGCTCGTAGTCGTCGCCGCCTGCGAGCAGGCATTCGAGCCGCACTTGCAGCGGCTGCGCGCCCAGCAGCGCGCCGCACGGCAACAACTCGGTCTGCAGCGTCGCGCCGACGTTCGAGGAATGCAGGATGTGGCCCAGGTCGCCGATCAAGCCATCGGAGACGTCGATCGCACTGCTCGCGATGCCGCGCAGCGCCACGCCCAGCGCGATCCGCGGCTCGGGCCGCTCCATGGCGCGGCGCACCCCTGCCAGGCCTTCGCCGTTGAGCGAGACGGTGCCGCGAAAACACTCCAACGCCAGGCGCGCATCGCCGAGCGTGCCGCTGACGTAGAGGCGCTCGCCCGGGCGGGCGCCGCTGCGCAGCAGCGCCTGGCCGGTCGGCACTTCGCCGAACACGGTGATGCAGATGTTCAGCGGCCCCTGCGTGGTGTCGCCACCGACCAGTTCGCATTCGTGGGCGCGTGCCAGTTCGAGCAGCCCCGCCGAGAAACCGCGCAAGAACGTCTCATCGGCACGCGGCATCGCCAGGGCCAGCGTGAAGGCCAGCGGTTGCGCGCCGCAGGCGGCCAGGTCGCTCAGGTTCACGGCCAGCGCCTTGTGGCCGAGCGCGTGCGGGTCGACCGTCGACAGGAAATGCCGGCCTTCGACCAGCATGTCGCTGGAGACGGCGAGTTGCATGCCGCGGCTGGGCCGCAGCAGCGCGCAGTCGTCGCCGACACCCAGCGCAGCGCGCTGCACCGGCTGGGTGAAGTACTTGTCGATCAATTCGAATTCGCCGAGGGGCATGGTCGGGGGATTGTTCCTTGTCGCGCGGTCGCGCGTGGCGCGGGCTGGCGGGTGGGCGTCGGTGCGGAGGTCGGTGGCAGGGTCGCGGGCTCGGTCGCGGAATTATGGGTGTGCGGTGACGGCCTGGGTTCGTGCGCCCAGACACGGTGACAATCGCGCCGATCGGGCCTGCGGTCAGCGAACGTGCAGGCCCACCGATCGCGACATCACGAGAGCCAAGCCATGTCCACCTACGAAGAAAAACGCGTCGAGCTGCGCCGCGCCGCGCTCGAGTACCACGAGTTCCCGACGCCGGGCAAGATAGCGATCGCGCCGACCAAGCAGCTGATCAACCAGCGCGATCTGGCGCTGGCCTATTCGCCTGGCGTCGCCGCGGCGTGCGAAGAAATCGCCGCCGACCCGGCCAACGC
>JANOLA010000385.1:0-3599 GCA_031419535.1 Burkholderiales bacterium
GCAAGGAGCCTCTTCCGTGCTTCATCCGAATCAATTTCATGTCAACGAAGCTTGGATCGCCTTCAAGTTGAACGATGCACCCATCCCCACCGGGCTGGACGGTGACTTCGATTTCATCGCGCTCATGGACGCTGCCAGTTGTTTCATCTTGAGTTCGACGCCCATCCCTGCGAGTGCGGCGGAGCCATCGAAGATGGAAGCCAAGCGCTTGCTGAAGGAGGGGCAGGCGCACAAGCAACAGTTGCCTAAGACGCTCTTCATACCAAGCGATCAGCCCGCGAACCTTCTGACTGTCGAAGCTGAACGCCAGGGCATCACCGTGGTTCGCGTTGCAGAGGATCAGCTTCTGCTGTTCATCGGTGAAGCCAGGCAAGGCTTCAGAGAGCGCTTCAGCGGTGGCGGCACCCAGTGAACCTCGAGCGCGAGCCCGGCGGCGCCGAAAAGCTCACCGCACGCCGGCGCCGCCGCGTGCGGTGAGCGCCGAGCCCGAGATCGTTCTTGTCCGCCACGGACACCCGAGTACCGTCATCCAAATGCACCTGTGCTGGAGAGGCTGAGAGTCTTTCGATCATGCCCGCTCATCACGCCAGAAGGCACCCGCTCGTCGTTGCAAATGCTCGCCATAGCCCGCGCTATGACTGCGCTTTGCGCCTAGATCGGCCACCTTCTGGCGTGCTGCTCGGACACGCTCGAAAAACTCTCAGCCTCTGAGTCAAGGCTTCTCGTCAATGAACGCCGCCACCGGAACCGCGAACCGGCGCGCCAGATCGCGCATCTGGCGCAAATTCAGGTCGCGCTTTCCGTTCAGAACTTCCGAGACAACCCCCTGCGAGCCGATCTCCGTTGCCAGATCGGTCTGCTTCAGTCCGTGCTGGTCCATCAGGAAGCGCAGCATTTGACTTGGCGCGACGCCGCTGCCGGGATAGTGAACGGCGTCGTAATCTCCGATCAGCTCGCCGAGTGTGGCTGCCAGGTCGGCCAGCGGGTGCGCTTCGTCGGCGGCACCGGCGTCGAGCAAAGCGTTCAGCGATGCGACGGCGCGGTCGTAGTCGGCAACGCCGCGAATCGGGCGCAGCGGAACATGCTTGGAGATCGCGAGGAAATGTTTGGTCAACTCTTCAACGGCACGGCGGCCGATCACGGCGTCCATTTGTCGTACTCCCGATGCGTAAAAACATGCCGGATGAACAGCATCTGGCGGTTGAAGTGGATCGATGCAATCACGCGGAACTTGTTCCCGCCGAGGTCGAAGACGTAGAAGTCGCCGACCCTGTCTGTCGAATTGAAAGCGCTTTTCAAGTCTGCATGGTTCGAGAACGTCCCGGACTCGACGAGCTTGCGCCAAGCCTGGAGCGGCGCCTGAGCCCCGCGATGAATAGCCGCGAATTGGGTCAACACTTTGTTGGAAATCACCCGCATCGGAGTCAGTATATCTCTAGATGAGATAGTGAAATTTGGCTCGCGGCGGGCGGCACGCGAGGGACGAAGGCCTTGGCCCCCTCAGGCGCGGGGTCCGATGAGTAACGCACACGCCGACACGGGAACTCGGGCCAGCGCCGCGGCGCGCGCAAGAAGCTCACCGCACGCCCGAGCCCAGGCGTGCGGTGAGCGCCGATGCCAGGCGTCAGGGCAGCGGCGTGTGGAACAGCACCATGCGTACGCTGCCGGTGATGGAGCCGCTGCCGCCATCGGTCTCGTTGATCGCGATGTCCTTGGTCGCGACGATTTCGGTGTTGACCATTTGCCAGGCGGTCGCGTACGCGCCGTGAGCGGGGTCGACCAAACCTCCCAGCAGCGCGCTGCCCACCGTCGTGCTCCAGCTCTCGATCTCCGTCGTCGTGGTCGACGGGTTCGTGCAGCCGGTGCTGCTGGTCGACCTCGTGGTCAAGGAATAGGTCGACAGGTTGGGGCTGATCGCGAAACTCACCCCCACGTCGGTCAGGCGCAGGGCGCCGCCCGGCGTCTGCGGCGTGTTCTCGCCGGCCTTCAAGGTCAGGAAACTCACGCCGAACTCTCCGCCGATGGCCTGAGAGCTGTTCACCGTGTGGCAGGGGTCGGAATAGCTGACCGAGTAGTTGCGCGCCACCAGCGGGACGAGTGGGCCACTGATCAGACCCAGCGTTCGCATGATGTCGGGCGGGGCCGTGCCGATCGCGGTAATCATGGCGGTGTAGCCGAACTTGGCCCGCGCAGTCACATTCTCGGACATGCTGAAGCCGCGCGAATCCGCGACGGACAAGGTGCTGCTGCTGTCGAACTGCAGCTCGAATTGCAAGCACTTGCGCGTGTACTCTTCGGCCGCTGCCAGGCCGGCGGGCGGCGGCGAAGTGCCGGCCGGGTCCCAGCCCAGCAGCGCGGCCTGGCGCGACAAGGAAAGCAGGAATGGCAGCATGCGCGTGACGATGTGCTCGTCGCGGCAGATCTGATACTCCTCGCGCATGCAGACTTCCATCGCCACGTCGATCACGGCGAGGATGCTGTCGTTCGAGGCGCTCGTTTCGCCCGCGCCGAGCAACTGTTTTTGGCGCTCGTGGCCGAGCACGGTTTGAACCGCCAGCTTCGCCGCGGCACAGCTGCTGCCGGCTAACGCGATGCGCGGCTTCACCACCCTCTCTTCGTACTCGGCGAGCATGCCGGCCATCGAGATGGCGACCTCGCCGTCGGTCATGCCGAGCAACTGGCGCATGCGTTCGCGACCCAGCACTTCGGCGGCGGCGCTGCGCATGCGCTGCTCCTCGTTGCCGCCGAAGCGGTTGCGCACGTCGGCCTGCGACAGCGTCGCGCCCATGCCCTTTTCGCTGAGCAGCACGACGTAGCTGCTGAAGTGCATCAGGCTGAACACCGGGTCGGTGCTCGTGGGGTCGAGAGGCGCTAGCGACGCGACGTTCGCGGTGCCCTCCAGACTGACCGGAATTTGCCGGTCGATCGGCCACGATGCGCCGGGCGGCAAGGTGATCCGAAGCAGCACCGGCTTGAAGAACTGGGTGCCGTCGGGGCTGAGCTGAACCCCCGCGCTCGGGCCGATCACCGGCAAGCCGGAGACGCTGGCCAGCGGCGTCATCGTGATGCGCGTCGGCTCGAACAGCGCGTCGGCGGGCACGGTGAGCGTGTAGACCGTGCCGTCGGCGCCGGTGGCCGTCAGCGTGCCGCCGGTGAGTGGCATGTCGGCGGCGGCGCTGCGTGTGTCGTCGGTGGCGACCGTCGCCGCCCAGGGGTTCGGGTCCACGGCCAGCGGCCATGCCGTGGGCGCAGCGCTGCCACCGGGGCCGGTGGGCGAAGCTGCGCCACCCGAGCCGCCGCCGGACCCGCCACCACAGGCGGCGAGTGCCATGCCCACCGCCAGCCAAAGCGCCGCCGTGACGGCGCGCGCGTTTCCTCTCGTCACGTTCATGCAAGCTCCCCTTGCGCAGCCCAACGGGGCTGCTTCATGACGAGGTTGTAAAGCGCGGTGCGTTATGAATGCGTTACCGTGAAAGCCACTGACCAAGCGCGCACGGGTAACCCTCCCGCGGTGAAGCGGGATATGAACAACCGCTGGGCCCGACCCCTCGAAATCAGCGGTGCTTCAGTGGCTGGCGGCAGCGGTTTGGGACGCCGGC
>JANOLA010000386.1:0-19329 GCA_031419535.1 Burkholderiales bacterium
CGGCGGTATGAGCAGCTGGATTGCAGCGGCCACGTCGTACAGCACCAACAACCGGATCATGATTCCGTTTTACGTGTACTACTCGATGTTCGGCTTCCAGCGCATCGGCGACCTCGCCTGGGCCGCGGGCGACATGCAGGCGCGCGGCTTCCTGCTCGGCGGCACGTCGGGCCGCACCACGCTCAACGGCGAGGGCCTGCAACACGAAGACGGCCACAGCCACATCCTGGCGGGCACGATTCCCAACTGCATCAGCTACGACCCGAGCTTCGCGCACGAGGTCGGCGTGATCCTGCACCACGGCCTGAAGCGCATGGTGGAACGGCAGGAGAACGTCTACTACTACATCACCCTGCTCAACGAAAACTACCCGCAGCCCGGGCTGAAGCCGGGCACCGAAGAGCAGATCATCCAGGGCATGTACCTGCTCGACGCCGCGACGGGCGAAGCCAAGCGGCCACGCGTGAACCTGCTGGGCAGCGGCACGATCCTGCGCGAGTCGTTGTCGGCCAAGGCCTTGCTCGAGGCCGACTGGGGTGTCACGGCGAACGTGTGGAGCTGCCCCAGCTTCAACGAGTTGGCGCGCGACGGCCAGGACGTTGAGCGCTGGAACCTGCTGCATCCGCAGGCCACACCGCGCACCGCGTTCGTCACAAAGCAGCTCGGCGCCCATGCGGGCCCGGTGGTGGCGTCCACCGACTACATGAAGAACTACGCCGAGCAGATTCGCGCGTTCATTCCGAAAGGGCGAAGCTACAAGGTGTTGGGAACCGACGGCTTCGGGCGCAGCGATTTCCGCTCGCGTCTGCGCGAACACTTCGAGATCGACCGCCACTACATCGTGATCGCGGCACTCAAAGTGCTCGCCGATGACGGCGCGCTGAGCCCCGCTTTGGTGGCACAGGCGATCGCCAAGTACAAAATCGACACCGAGCGGGTGAACCCGCTGAATGCTTGAAGACGCCCGCCTGAATCCCGGGCCGGCCAAGAAGAGCACTGGAGACAAGCGACATGGCGTTGGTAGAGGTCAAGGTTCCCGACATCGGTGACTTCAAGGACGTTGAAATCATCGAATTGCTCGTCGCGCCGGGCGACACGGTGCGCGTCGAGCAATCGCTGCTGACGGTGGAGAGCGACAAGGCGTCGATGGAAATTCCGTCGTCGCACGCCGGCGTGGTGAAAGAGTTGCGGGTCAAGCTCGGCGACAAGGTCAACCAGGGCGCGCCGGTGTTGGTCATCGAGACCGCAGCCGCAGGTGCTGCCGCAGCCGGAGCGCCAGTGGCGGCGGCAACGTCGCCTGCGGCAGCGCCGGTGGCAGCGCCCGCGGCAGCCCCTGTGGTGCCCCCGCCCGGCGCGGCGGCTGTGGCCGCGGAGGTGTTCGGCCCGGTGGAGCTGCTTGTTCCGGACATCGGTGACTTCGCTGAGGTGGCAGTGATCGAGGTGTTGGTCAAGCCGGGCGACCGGGTCAAGGTCGAACAGAGCCTGATCACGGTAGAGAGCGACAAGGCGTCGATGGAGATCCCGTCGTCGCACGCCGGGGTCGTGAAAGAGGTTCGGGTCAAACTCGGCGACAAGGTCACGAAGGGGAATGTGGTCGCGGTGATCGACGCCACGGGCGAACCCAGCAGCGCGGCCTCGGCGGGCACCGGGGCGCCGCCAGCGGCAGCGACAAGCGTCGCGCTGGCAGCCGCGGCAAGCATGCCGGCCCCGGCCGGCGATGCACCAACGCGCGCCTCGCTGACGGCCGCCTTGGCGGCTCCCGAGCCATCCGATCCCAACTCTGCGTCGACCAGTCTGCCGCACGCCTCGCCGACGATTCGGCGCCTCGCGCGCGAGCTGGGCGTGCCGCTCGCCGAGGTTGCCGGCAGCGGGCCGAAGGGCCGCATCACGCAAGAGGACGTGCAGGATTTCGTCAAGCGTGTGATGGCCGGTGCCACGAAAACCCAGGCCCAGGCCGCCAAGGCACCGGCGGGTGCGGCCGCAGGTGGTGCCTTCCTCGGCCTGCTGCCGTGGCCGCAAGTCGACTTCACCAAGTTCGGGCCGGTGCAGCGCAAGGACCTCTCGCGCATCAGGAAAATCAGCGGCGCGAATCTGCACCGCAACTGGGTCTCGATCCCGCATGTCACGAACCACGACGACGCTGACATCACCGAACTCGAAGCACTGCGCGTGCAACTGAACAAGGAAAACGAGAAGTCGGGCGTCAAGGTCACGATGCTCGGATTCCTGATCAAGGCGTCGGTCGCGGCGCTGAAGAAGTTCCCCGAGTTCAACGCGTCGCTCGACGGCGAGCAACTCGTGTTGAAGCAGTACTTCCACATCGGCTTCGCGGCAGACACGCCTAACGGCCTGATGGTGCCGGTGATCAGGGACGCCGACACCAAGGGCGTGCTGCAGATCAGTGCCGAGATGAGCGAGCTGGCGAAGAAGGCGCGCGAGGGCAAGTTGTCGCCCGCCGAGATGACGGGGGGGTGTTTCTCGATCTCGTCGCTGGGTGGCATCGGCGGGCGTTACTTCACGCCGATCATCAACGCGCCCGAAGTCGCGATCCTCGGCGTGTGCCGGAGCACGACCGAGCCGCGCTGGGACGGCAAGGCCTTCATGCCCCGATTGATGCTGCCGCTGTCGCTGAGCTGGGACCACCGCGTCATCGATGGCGCTGCCGCCGCGCGTTTCAACGCCTACCTGGGCGAGATCCTGGCCGATATGCGCCGCGTCTTGCTGTGAGGCCGCGGCCGTGACGACGGTGGTGGTGGTGCGCAAGGGCGGCACGGTGGCGATTGCCGCAGACAGCCTCGTGACCTTCGGCGACACGCGCTTGGCGCATGGCTATGAGGCGAACGAAAAGGTGTTCCGAATCGGAAACTCGTGGATCGGCATGGCTGGGACGACGGCACACTTTCCGGTGTTGCGCAAGGCCTTGTCGTCGCTGCCGCCCGAAGCGCTTCGGCTGAACTCCCGCGACGAGGTGTTTGACACCTTTCTCGCGCTGCACCCGAAGCTCAAGGAGAGCTACTTCCTCAACACCAAGGAAGAAGACGCCGATCCGTACGAGAGCTCGCAGTTCACCGCGCTGATTGCCAATCCGACGGGCATCTACGCCGTCTACTCGTACCGCGAAGTGTTCGAGTTCGATCGGTTCTGGGGCATCGGCACCGGCCGGGCGTTCGCGCTCGGGGCGATCTACGCCTCCTACGACCGGGTCAAGTCGGCGCGAGATCTGGCCGAACTCGGGGTGCGCGCCGGTTGCGAATTCGACAAGAACTCCAGTGGGCCAGTGCGCGCCCACACCATCAAGCTGAAAGTCTGAACGTCATGGCCTCCACCCCATCGGCAGTCACCTCGATCGGCGCCGTCGACCTGGAATGCGACCTGCTCGTGCTCGGCGCCGGGCCGGGCGGTTACTCGGCGGCGTTCCGCGCTGCCGACCTGGGACTGAAGACGGTGCTGGTCGAGCGCTATGCCACGCTCGGCGGCGTGTGCCTGAACGTCGGCTGCATTCCCTCCAAGGCCTTGCTGCATGTGGCGTCCGTGATGGACGAAGTGAAGCACTTCGCCGCACTCGGCGTCACGTTCGGCGAGCCGGCGCTGGACCGAGCCAGACTCAAGGCGTACAAAGACAAAGTGGTCAGCAAACTGACCGGTGGCCTGGCCGCCATGGCGAAGATGCGCAAGGTGACCGTGCTGCACGGCGTGGGCGAGTTTGCCGATCCGTTTCACCTGTCCGTCAAGCCCGCCGCAGGCGCCACGCAGACGGTTCGGTTTCGCCGCGCAATCATCGCTGCGGGCTCGGAGGCAATGAAGCTGCCGTTCCTGCCCGACGATCCGCGCGTCGTCACCAGCACCGGCGCGCTGGAGCTGCGCCACGCTCCGAAGCGCGTTCTGATCGTGGGCGGCGGCATCATCGGCCTGGAGATGGGCACGGTGTATTCGACGCTCGGCGCTAGGCTCGACGTGGTCGAGATGCTCGACGGGCTGATGCTCGGCGCCGACCGCGACCTGGTCAAGGTCTGGCAAAAGATGAATGCGCCGCGTTTCGACAAGATCATGCTGAAGACGAAGACCGTCGGCGCGCAGGCCTTGCCTGAGGGGATCTCGGTGCGCTTCGAGGGCGAGGGCGCGCCGGCACAGGCGCAGACCTACGACATGGTTCTGCAGGCCGTGGGGCGCGCGCCGAACGGCAAAAAGATCGGTGCCGACAAAGCCGGAGTCAGCGTCGGCGAGCGCGGTTTCATCGGCGTCGACTCGCAGATGCGAACCAACGTCGCGCACATCTTCGCCATCGGCGACATCGTCGGCCAGCCGATGCTCGCGCACAAGGCGGTGCACGAAGCCCATGTGGCGGCCGAGGTGGCGGCCGGCGAGCAACTGGGAGATGAGAAGCTGCGGCGCGCGCGCTTCGATGCGAGGGTCATCCCCAGCGTGGCCTACACCGACCCGGAAATCGCCTGGGTCGGTCTCACCGAAGACGAAGCGAAGGCCAAGGGCCTGAGCGTCAGGAAGGGTCTGTTCCCGTGGGCTGCATCGGGCCGCGCCATCGCCAACGGCCGCGACGAAGGCTTCACGAAGCTGCTGTTCAATGAAGAGACGCACCGCATCGTCGGCGGCGGTATCGTCGGCACCCATGCCGGCGACATGATCGGCGAAGTGGCCTTGGCGATCGAGATGGGCGCCGACGCCGTGGACATCGGCAAGACGATTCACCCGCACCCGACGCTCGGCGAGAGCATCGGCATGGCGGCCGAGGCGTTTGAAGGCGTCTGCACCGACTTGCCGCCGGCCAGGCGCTGAGCTTTCTCGAGGCGCCGACTCCCGACTCCCGAGCGCCGTGTGCCGCGCGTGCAATGGGAGCGGGACGCGGCTCGCGAAGTTTCAGGGCCTGCGCGCCGGTGGCTTGATTCCTGGCGTGGCGTTGCTCTGACGCAGCGCGCGGGCGTCGAGATCCTCGCGACTCGTGGATTCGACCGTGATGGGAGTGCCCTCGCAGCGCTCGGGAGCGTCCTCGCCTTGCGTCCATTCGGCCGGGTCGGCACCCGGGGCCTGGGCACGGCTGAGGCCGAGTTGCATGCCCAGTTGATTCATCGACGCATGCGCTCGCGCGTACGCTGTCGCCAGGTCATGTTCCGCGTTGGCGTAGGCCCGGGTGGCGGAGTAGCGTTCGCTTTCCGCGTTCAGCAGGTCGAGCAAACTGCGCTGCCCGATGTCGAACTGTTGGCGGTAAGCGTCGCGCGCTTTCTCGATCGCCGTGGCATTGCGCTCCAGCAAGACCAGTTGATCGCTGAGCCTCGCGATGTCGTTGAAGGCGATTGCCGCTGCCAGGCGCGCCTCGTGGCAGGCTTTGTCGCGCTGGTTCGCTGCCTGGTTCAGCAGGTTGACCTGCTGGCGCACGCGTGCCTGGTCGGCCCCGCCGTTGTAGAGGTTCCAGGTCAAGACGATCTCTGCCGTGCCGGCCCGCGTCCGATCGCGCACGCCGTCCAGATTGTGGCCACCCTCGGCCCGCAGGCGGGCTTCGGCACGCGGCTGGTAGGCGGCTTGCCGCACGTCGACGAGCGCGCGCGATGCGCGCAGGTTCTCGATGGCTGCGCTGACCGCCGCGTTGTGCCGGATCGCGCGCACGAGTGCCTGGGCTGGCTTGAGCGGGATGCCGTTGCTGAGCACAGTCAGGCTCGGCAATTGCCGCGGCGACGCCGTGCCCACGACACGCAGGTAGCGCGCCGACGCGTCGTGCAAGTCGGCGATTTCGAGCGCCAGCGTCGACTCGGCCTGAGCCAGCCGCGCGGCGGCCTGCTCGAGGTCGACACCACGCCCGACGCCGGCTTTCACGCGCGAATCGATCTGCAGGTGCGCGGAGCGGTGCTGCACATAGTTCTCTTCGGCAAGCTGGACGAAGCGCCGCAGGCGCATCACGTCATAGTGGGCGCGCGCAACTTCGAGGGCCACCTGTTCGGTCGTGTCGAGCCACTCGAAGTAGCGCGCCAACTGGTCGTGGCTCAGCCGGGAAACGTCGCTGCGCGTGCCGAGTCCGTCCCACAGCAACTGGGTGATCGTGAGCCCGACACCGCTGCGGCCCAGCGACTGGGATACCGGCGCGGCCGCGTCGACGCGCTCGTTGTCGCGCGCGGCGCTGGCGTTGAGGTCGATGCGCGGCCAGTACGAACCGCGCGCGGCGGCAACGGCATCGACGGCGGCCCGATAGGCATTGAAGCGCGCGTTGACGTCGGGATGCTTCGCGATCGCGCTCGCGGCGGCGAACCGCAATGCGTCGCCGGGCTGGGCGCTCGCGCTGGTGCCGGCCAGCATCAGAGCGAGGGCGGCGCAGATGGCGTTCCACTGGTGGGACATGAGGTATCGGATCGAGGGGACCTGTTCAGAATGCCAAGGCGCCCTGCGGAGATTGCCGAACCGGCAAGGGCAGGGCGCGATGGGCGCGGAAGCGACTACGGCCCGTCGGCGATCAACTGGCCGCGTTGCAGCAGTTGCGCAATGATGGCGTTGTCGCTGGCGCTCGCGTTCAAGCCGAACACGCCGGCTGAACGCATGTCGACTCCGGTGAACTCAATGCGCTGATCCTCCGCTGCGGCGCTGTAGGCCCCACCCGTGAAGCCCCCGTTGGAGCTGATGCGAATGATGGTGCTGCCTGCCAACGACGTGGTATCGAAGTCGAGATACTGGTCCAGCGTGCCGGCGCTGAAGCCGGCCTTGGCTTCGCCTTGCAGCAAGTCGCGCAGGTCGAGCAAGTCGCGCCCGGTAGCCGGCGGCGCGATCTCGAAGTCGGAAATGGCGTCGCTGGCCGGCGCTCCGGCTGCGCCGCGCTCGGCAAAGGTCCAGGCGAAGACGTCGCTGCCCACGCCGCCAGTCAATGCGTCGTTGCCGGCGCCACCGGACAGTCGGTCGTCGCCAGCGCCGGCGTTCAGCGAATCGTTGCCAATGCCGCCGAGCAGGACGTCGCGGCCGTTGCCGCCGTTCAATGTGTCCGTGCCGGCGTCGCCGTGGATCAGGTCGTTGCCGTCGCCACCGCTCAGAACATCGTTGCCCGCGAAGCCCTGCATGTGATCGTTCGCAGTCGTTCCCGCGAAGGTGTCCGCGTTTTGCGTTCCCATCGCCGAGGCGGTGGTCGTCTCGATCACCAGCGCGACGTTTTGCGTCGATGTCGCGCTGGCGCCGTTGCTTTGCTCCGTCGATGCGGCGCTCAGTGTCAGATTCACCGTGCCACTGAACCCCATTGGGGGCAGGAATTGCAGTCCGCTCAATTGCGCGGGCGCGAAGCTCCACGCGCCGTCGCCAAGGTCCGTGCCGGCGCTGAACGCAGCGCCCGCGGGAACTCCAGACACGCTGACGCTCAGCGATTCGGAGCCGTCTTGATCGAGCAGACCGGCGCCGAACGAGACCGGCATCGGCATGCCGTAAGTGGTGGTGCCGATCGTGATGGAGGGCGTTCCGACGCTCAGCGAAGAGCCGCCGGTGGCGTCACCTCCGTTCACCACGAGCCAGGAGAAGCGGTACTCGCCGGCTGCCGTCGCGGTGAACCCATAGCTACCCGAGGCATCGACAGCGGCCCCGTTGCTGTTGGGCCCCGTCTGTTCCGAGGAACTGAGTTGAACCATTTGGCGCGTGCCACTGGGGTCGGTGACCACCAGCACCGCCATGTCGTTGTAGCCGAGGTTGATGAACGAAGCGCTGCCCTCGGCATTGAAGAACTGCCAATTGAAGTTGGCGGTTTGTCCGCCGGACAGGTTCAGGCTGTAGCTCGTGACCCTGCCGCCGGTCACATCGACCGAGCCGGGGTCGTTGGTCGTGACCGGGCCGATCCCCGCGGGCGGTGCAATCGAGTCGAGTTGACCCGCGCTCAAGCCCAGAGTCGCTTCCAGGTTGGCCTGCGAGATGGCGGGCAAGGTGCTGATGCTCGCCGATCCGGGCCGCAGGCTGAATTGGCTGGCCTGAGCCAGCAGGCCCGGCGCATCGGCGACGGCCGCGACATTGACGTCGACGCTCGCCGTCGAGGTGCCTCCCGTGCCGTCGCTGACGCTGTAGGTGAACGAGGCCGGCCCGGCATGGTTGGCCACCGGCGTGAAGACCACATTGCCGGCCGCATCCAGCGCGACAGTCCCGCCCACGGCATCTTGAACGCTCGAAATGCCGATGGCGGCCCCGGCGTCTGAATCGCTGTCGTTGAGCAGCAGGTCGGCAGCGGCAATTGTCAGCGCTGCGTCCTCGATCGTCGTGACCAGGTCGGCACGGGCGATCGGTGCGTCGTTGCTGCCCGCGATCGTGATCACGAGCGTGCTCGTCGTGCTGCCGTCTGCGCTGGCGACGGTGAACGACTCGGTGACGGACTGGTTCAGGTCGAGCGCTTGGACCTGAGCCGCCGAGTTGTCGAGGCCGTAGGTCCACGCGCCGTCCGCGGACAGCGAGAAGCTGCCGTAGGTGCCTGACACGTCCGATTGGGCAACGAAGCGTGCCTGTCCCGCATCGGCGTCGTCGACGACCAGCGTGCCGCTGGAAAGGGTACTTGCCCCGTCTTCCGAGACCGCTCCCACCGCCACGCCGGAGATGACGGCGATGTCGTTCGCGCCGGTCAAGGTGATGCTGAGGCTGGCGGCGGCCGTGGCGCCCTGCTCATCGGTCACCGAATAGGGAATGTTCAGCGTGAGGGTTTGCCCATCGGCCATCGACTGGTAGCTCGGGTCGGTCGGGTCGAAGCTGAAGCTGCCATCGGACTGCAGGCTCAACCCCGGAGGGCTCGCCGAGGTGAGGGCAAACGACAGCACCGCACTTGCGTCGACATCCGAAGCGATCAAGTTCCCGCGCAGCGTGGGGCCGTCTTCGCTCAGCGAAAAGCTCGCTGCCTGCGCTTGGGGCGCGTCGTTCGTGCCTGTGACCGTGATCGTCAAGGTGGCCGTGGAGTTGGCGCCGAACTGATCGGTGACGGTGTACGCAACGTCCAGCACGCGCGACTGACCAACGCCGAGCGTCTGGTACTCGGGCGCGGTGGCGTCGAATGAAAAACTGCCGTCGCCGTTCAAGGTCAAGCCCGCCGGGGCAGCGCTGCGCCCTGTGCTGCCCGCACCCGCGAGGGCATAGGTCAGCACGGAACCTGCGTCTACGTCACCCGCCGAGACAGAACCTGTGAGAACCGCGCGGTCCTCTTGCGCTCCGGCCGCGGCCGAAAGCGCTTGCGGTGCATCGTTGCTGCCACCGACTGTCACCGCGACCGTGCTGGTGGTCCCGCCGGCAGAGACGACCGCGAACGACTCAGTGACGGACTGGCCTTGGGCGAGAGCCTGCACTGCAGCCGACGAATTGTTCAGCGTATAGGTCCACGCGCCGGCGGCTGTCAGTGAAAAGCTGCCGTAGATTCCAGCCGTGCCGGTCTGGGCGACGAAGTTCGCCTGCGGCGCCGGGACGCCGCTGATCGTCAACGCGCCGCTGGAAATGAGGGCCGCGCCGTCTTCGTTCAGCGTGCCGGTGGTCGTGCCGGAGATGACTGTGGTGCCGCCGCCGCCGTTGCCGCCGCCACTACCGCCCCCGCCGCCGTTGTTGCAGTGGTCATCGTCGTGACCATGGTCGCGTCCCCGGCCTCGGCGGTCGCCGCGCCCTTCACGATGATCAAGATCGCGATCCCGATCACGGCCGTGACCATGGCCCGAACGATGTGAAGCATCCGCGTGCGAGAACGCCGGAGGACCCGGCACCAAGTCGTCGCGCTGCGCGCCTGCGCCTTGCTTCAGCGTCGGCAGTTTGAATGTGCTGACTTTCGCTTGAGAGTGCTTGCTCATGGTGGACCGTCCTTGCTTGGATGCCGAAAATCTGGGTCGATTCGGGCACAGCGTAGAGGATGGTCAGAGCGCCATCGGGCAGGCGCGTCGGGCGACGTGAACTCGGTCACCCGGCCCCCGCGCAACAAATTGCGTACGTGGTTTGCGCGATACGGACCGGTTTCGATTGGATACGCCTGCCGCGGCGATCAGCGCTCGCGCAGCGCGTAGGCCTTGGCCTTCAAGACCGGTTTGAGCAAGTAGGACAGAACCGTCTTGTGGCCGGTCAGGATGTCGACCTCTGCCGTCATGCCCGGAATGATGGGCATCTTCTCGCTGAAACTGGCTTTCGATGTGCGCACTCGAACCAGATAGAAGGCGTTGCCGCGCTCGTCCGTCACAGTGTCCGGGCTGATGTTCTCGACCTGGGCCGCCAAGCCGCCGAAGATCGAAAAGTCGTACGCGGTGAACTTCACCGTCGCGGCCTGCCCAGGGTGAATGAACGCAATGTCTTTCGGGTGAACCTTGGCTTCGAGCACGAGCGCGTCGTCCGCGGGAACAATTTCCACGATGTCCTTGCCGGGCTGAATCACGCCGCCGACGGTATTGGCGAGCAGCCGCTGGACGCGCCCGCGCACCGGGCTCTTGATCTGCGACTTGTCGACGCGATCGGTCAGCGCGACCGCGCCTTCGTTGTGCGCATTGAGCTTGCCCATCACGTCGGCCATTTCCCGGCGCGCCTCATTGCGAAATCCGATCTCGGTCTCCTTGGTCTTGCGCTGCGCCTCGCCGATCGCGGCGTGCACACGCTCGATCTGCGCGCTGGCCTGTTCGGCATCGCCGCGGCTGCGGGAAACGTCGCGTTCCAGCCTGAGCACGTCGACTTCGGACACCGCGCCGGTGGCGAGCAACGGCCGGGTCTTCGCCAGTTCGCGCTGGCTGAATTCGAGGCTGCGCACAGCGCTCGTCTTGCGCGCCCGCATTTCGCTGAGTTCCTGCTGCCGCTGCTGAAGCTGTTGTTCGTTGATCGCCATCGAGTTGCGCAGCTCGGCGAGCTTGGCTTCGAACAGCAGTCGCTCCTCGTCCAGGATGCGCTTTTCCTCGGCGTTGCTTGCGGCAGGTGGGGAAAACGGCGCGGCTTCGGCCAAGGCGCGCAAGCGTGCCTGACGCGCGCGCAATGCAAAGCCTTGCGCCGCGCTCTCGCGCACGCCCGACGTGGCGCGGGTCTCGTCGATCTTCAGCAAGAGCTGGTCTTTCTCGACCAGTTGGCCTTCGCGCACCAGGATCTCCGCGACCACGCCGCCGTCGAACGACTGTACGAGCTGCAACTGGCGCGATGGGATCACTTTCGCGTCGCCGCGCGTCACTTCGTCCAGCGTGGCCCAGGCGGCCCAGACGATGAGCACGACGACGATGCCCACCGCCGCGCGCACGATGAGCTGGGCGCGCCGTGTGCCCTGACGCGACATCGCCACTTCGGCCTGCAGCTCGAAGCTGCGAAACCCGGCACCGCCCGGTGAAGATGGCGGTGCGATCGCCGCCGTGCCGTCGGGCTGGGCCTTGCGGCGTTCACCCTTGCGGTCCGGCGTGCTCACCGGTGCAGCTTCGTTCTCCGCAGCGAGGAGTTCGCCTTTCCGACGGCCCGCCGCGCTCACTGGTGCACCCTCGCGCTTCGCGCGGTCCCGCCGAGCGGGGCGCAGCGCCTCCTTCGGAACGGCCGGGCGGGGGCGCTCATGCTGCCCCCGCGATGCGGCCGCTGGCCAGTGCGGCCATGATGCGGTCGCGCGGGCCGTCGGCCACGACACGACCGGCGTCGATCACGATCACCCGTGTCGCCAGTGCCAGCAAGGAGGTTCGGTGCGTCACCAGCACGATCGTCTTGTCCTTGGCGAAGGCGGCAACGTCGGCGGTGACCCGCGCCTCGGTCGAGAAATCCATCGCGCTGGTCGGCTCGTCGAGCAGCAACAAGGGTGAGTTGTGCAGCACGGCGCGAGCCAGCCCGACGGCCTGGCGCTGCCCGCCCGAGAGCATTTCGCCGCGTTCGCCCACGGGCATGTCATAGCCGCGGGGATGCCGGTTCACGAACTCGGCGAGCCCGGCGAGCTCGGCCGCGGCGACGACGGCGGAATGTTCGGCGTAGGGCATGCCGAGCGTGATGTTGGCGAGCAGGCTGCCGTAAAACAGCATCACGTCCTGCGACACGCATGCGGCATTGCGGCGCACGTCGGCCGGGTCGAGCTGGCGCAGGTCGATGCCGTCGAGCAGCACCGTGCCCTTGGTGGGCCGGTACAGGCCGAGAATCAGACGCTGGATCGTCGACTTGCCCGAGCCCACGCGGCCGATCAGCGCGACATGCTCGCCCGCCTTGACCTTGAAACTCAGACCATCAAGCGCATTTTCGCTGCGTCCCGGGTAGGCGAACTCGACGTTGCGAAATTCGACTTCGCCTCGAAACTGGGCGCGCTGCACGAACTTCTTCGTCACTGGGCGCTCCACCGACTTTTCCATCACCTGCTCGAGGTTCTGGAGCGCGGTTCGGGCCGACTGGTATTGCAGCATCAGCCCCACCACCTGCCCGGCGGGTGCGAGCGCTCGGCTGGCCAGCATGCCCGCGGCGATCAGGGCGCCCATCGTGAGTTCATGGGCGGCAATCAAGTAGACCCCGATCACGACGGTGGCCATCGTCACCGCCTGGGACAGCACATTGGTGCCGATCATCGCCGCTGCAGACAGGCCGCGCATCTTGACGCCGGTGGCGGCGAGAAACTCGTTGGCACGTTCCCATTTCGCCTGGACCTCGCCTTCGGCCACCTGCGACTTGATGGTTTCGATTCCCGTCAGCGCTTCCACCAGCGTGGCGTTGCGCATCGCGCTGGCCTGATGCGTCGTCTGCGAGAGTTCGTGCAGCCGGTGCTGCAACAACCCGCCGATGAGCAGAATCGCCGCACCGACAACGATCACAGGCAGGGCCAGCCATGGCGAAATCCAGGCCAATGCCGCGACGAACAGCAACGCGAACGGCAGATCCACCAGCGCGGTGACGGTGCCCGAGGCGGCGAAGTCGCGCACCTGTTCAAAGCCACGCAGGTTCGACGCGAACGCGCCCACCGACGCCGGGCGATGCTTGAGTTTCATGCCCAGCACATGCTCCATCAGCGTGGCCGATACCTGCACGTCGATCCGCGCACTCGCCTCGTCCACGAAGCGCACGCGCAGCAGGCGCATCAACACGTCGGCGGCCAACACCAGCGACAGGCCAACCGCGAGCGCCCAAAGGGTCTCGACAGCGTTGTTCGGCACGACCCGGTCGTAAACGTTCATCGAAAACATCGGCAACGCCAACGCGAACACGTTGACCAGCAGCGCGGACCACAACACGTCTTGATAAATGAACCGCTGTTGCAGCAACGAGCTCCAGAACCAATGGCCGTCCCTCGAGGCACGGTCAGGCTCGCCCGAGCGCATGTCATGGCTGAAATTCGGGCGAACGAACAGCGCGACGCCGCTGTAGCGCTGCAGCAGTTCCGCCTTGTCGAGGATCACCGAGCCCTGCCCAACCTCAGGCAGGAGAAGCCGGGCCGATGCCGCGCCCGGCTGCCAACCGCAAAGCACGCACGCACGCACGCATGCACGCTTGTCCTTCAGAAGCAAAATCACCGGCAGCGCCGCTGCGTCGATGGCGTCGAGCGCGATGCGCTGCAGCTTGGCGGACATGCCCGCGCGCGCCGCAGCGCGCTGGGCGATCTCGAGCGTGAGGCTGCCGTGCGGCAGCGGCAGACCGGCCGTGAGGGACGCGCGCGACGCGTTCTTTCCATGCAGGCGGCAGACCTCGATCAGACAGTCGAGCAGGGGGTCGGGATGGATCAAGTCCTCGCGCAATCGCTGCGGCTGCGCTGCCGGGCTGCCTTCGGCTGGCGTGGCAGGGGCCTGGGCGGCCGGTGGGGCTTCGACCTCAGCGGTGGACATCATCGTTGCGGGCATTTGAGGGCATTGATACGATATCGGCGCGGCGCCGCGAACGTGATCTCAAAGAGCGCCCAGGTGTGGCAGATTCGATGCTGCGCCGGTTCGGCGTTGCCCTGCTGCTTACCAATCCGGTGGCCGAGGCATTCCAATGGGCGTCCTTCCGAGGCCGCCCATGTCGCTGATTCGCCAAATCTGGCTGTTGCTGTTCGCCACGCTGTTCCTTTCGCTGGTGGGAAGCGTCAGCGTGCACATCGACAGTTCGCGCACCTATCTCCAGGCGCAACTGAGCGGCAAGAACGGCGACGATGCCGACTCCCTGGCCCTGCTGTTGTCGCACCAGCATGGCGACGTGGAGGCCATGAGCAAGGCCATGGCGGGCCTGTTCGAGACCGGGTCCTACAAGCGCATCCGCTTCATCGGGGCGGATGGCAAGGTGTGGTTCGAACGGCTGGGCACCGCATCGCCCTGGCACGCGCCGTTCTGGTTCGTGGATTGGGTTCGCCTCGAGTCACGCCCGGGCGCCGCGCCGGTGAGCCATGGCGACCGCGACCTCGGCAGCGTGGAGGTTCAGGGCCACGCGGCCTTCTTGCACGATGAACTCTGGCTCGCCAGCCAGCGCTCGGCGGTCGCGCTGGGGCTGGTCGGCGGCTTGGCGGCGATGTTCGCGATGCTGGCGACAGCGCGGCTGCGTGCTCCCATCGACGCCGTGGTGCAGCAGGCGCGCGCTTTGGAGCGGGGCGAGTATCTGACTTTGACCGAGCCGCGAACTCCAGAATTGAAGCGCTTGACCCGCGCCATGAATTCGATGGTGGGGCGCCTCAAACAGGTGTTTGAAGCGCAGTCGGCGCAGGTCGAGGCGCTGCGGCGTCAGGCCAATTGCGATCCGCTCACGGGCTTGTCGAACCGCTCGCATTTCCTCGGCCAGATGACGGTGGCGATGCAGCGCGAGGACGGTGCTGCTTATGGCGGGCTGGTGCTGTTGCGGGTGATCGATCTGGCCGACGTGAACCGGGTGCTGGGCCGGGCGAGCACCGACCAGATGCTCGCGGCGATCGCCCAGGTTCTGCAAACCTATACCCAGCGCGGTCACGGTTGCCTGGTCGGGCGCCTGAACGGTTCCGACTTCGCGCTCGGTCTGCCGGTGGGTGGCATGTCGGATGAAACCGCGCATGCCATTGCCGGGGCGCTGCGCGCGGCGTTACCGGCGTTCGGTCCGAACCTCGCTGTGGCTTTCGGCGCCGTGGAAATTTCGCGCGACCAGTCGATGGGCGCGCTGATGAACGCGGCCGACATGGCCCTGGCGCGCGCCGAGGCGCATGGCGCCTTTGCCATCGAGGTGGAAGGCGTATCGAACGGTGCCGCGATGGCGGGCGCGGGCCTGGGCGAAGCGGCGTGGCGCCAGCACATCCAAGAGGCTCTGACAGCGGGGCGCCTGCAACTCGGCGAAGTGCCAGTCTTGGCCGGCGGGACCCGGTTGGTTCACATCGAATGCCCGTTGCGGCTTCAGCTCGAGCCCGAGGGCGCCTATGAAGTGGCCGCGCGCTGGTTGCCGCTGGCGATGCGCGGACGCTTGACGTCGCTGATCGACGCGACCGCGGTGGCTAGCGCGCTTCAGGCAATCGGCGACGATGGCCGCGCGCGCTGCGTCAGCGTCACGTCGGTATCGCTCGCCGATATCGAATTCATTCCCAGGATTCGCGCCGTGCTGGCTCAGTCGCCACGGGCCGCGAAGCAGTTGTCGATCGGCGTCGATGAGGCTGCCGCGATCGACCAGTTCGCCCGCGTGCGCGAGTTGTCGCGCCAACTCCGGGCCAGCGGTGTCACGCTCGGCCTGGAACACGCGGGCAACCGGCTGTCGCAGATTGACCGCCTGCTCGACGCGGGCCTGCACTTCGTCAAGCTCGACAGTTCCGTGACGATCGGCGTCGCCGCCGATCCGAGCCGCGCTGCGTTCGTCGGCGGCGTCGTCGCGATGCTGCACAGCGTCTCGATCGACGTCTACGCCGAAAGCGTGAACGATGCTGCCGACGCCGCGGCGCTGCGCCAGTTGGGTGTCGATGGCTTCTCGGGCGCCGCCGCGTTGGTTGCGGCCGAAGCAGTAGCGGCCTAGGCCTACGGTCAGCTCGCTCGGGCGCCGCCGCGTTGGCTGAACCGTGCCGTCAAGTGATGTCGGCGCAGTGCACGCCGAAGTAGCCGCGGCGCCGATCGTCGAAGTAGCGCTGCAGGGTTTCGCGAACCGTGCGAAACGCCAGCTCCTGCCACGGGATCTGGTCTTCCGTGAACAAGCGCGCCTCGATCGTCTCCGGCCCCGGCGCGAACTCGGTGTCGCACAGCCGCGCCCGGTAGTAGAGGTGGAGCTGGCCGACGCGCACGACGTTGAGCAGCGTCAGCAGCCCCTCGAGCTCAATGCGCGCGCCGGCCTCTTCGACCGTTTCGCGAATCGCCCCTTCCGACGTGCTTTCACCGAGCTCGAGAAAGCCCGCGGGCAGGGTCCACAAGCCGTGCCGAGGTTCGATGTTGCGACGGCACAGCAGCACCTGGTCCTGCCAGGCCGGCACCGTGCCGACCACGTTGATCGGGTTCTCGTAGTGGATCGCGCGGCACAGCGTGCACACCGCGCGCTCGCGGTTGTCGTCGGCGGGGATCTCGTAGCGCACCGCCCCCGCGCAGGTCTTGCAGTGTCGAATGCTGCGCGGCGTGAACATGCGATTCAGTGTAGCGCGGGCCACGTGGCATGATGCCTGCCGATCAATGGGGACGTTCGATGCAGCTCTACAACTACTTCCGCTCCTCGGCCTCGTACCGGGTGCGAATCGCGCTCGCGCTGAAAGGCATTTCCTACGACTACGCGGCCGTGCATCTGGCGAAGAACGAGCACCTGGCGCCCGGTTTCGGTGAGATCAACGCGGCACGCCTCGTGCCGATGCTCGAAGACGGCGACAAGCGCTTGACGCAGTCGCTCGCGATCATCGAGTACCTCGAAGAAACGCATCCGACGCCGGCGCTGCTTCCCGCCGATGCGCTTGGCCGCGCCAGGGTGAGGGCGCTGGCCTACGACGTGGCCTGCGAAATCCACCCGCTGAACAATCTGCGCGTGCTGCGTTACCTGGTGCACGACCTCAAACTCAGCGAGGTCGACAAGAACCGCTGGTACCGGCATTGGGTCGAGTCGGGGCTCGACGTGGTGGAGCGGCAGCTCGCCGCGCACCCGGCAACCGGGCGCTTCTGCCACGGCGATTCGCCGGGCCTCGCCGACTGCACGCTGGTGCCGCAAGTCCACAACGCCCAGCGGTTCAACTGCCGGCTCGACAACCTGCCCACCGTGATGCGAATTTTCGATGCCTGCATGGCGCTGGACGCGTTCTCGAAGACTCAGCCGTCGGCCTGCCCTGATGCCACGTGAGTCCGGCCGTCGTGGCAATGCACCCTGATTGGCTGGTTCCGGGCTGGGATGCCCCCGGCGTTGGTGCGTTGATGACGACGCGTGCCGGCGGTGCGAGCGCCGCGCCGTTTCGCAGCATGAATTTGGGTGCGCACGTCGGCGATGAGATGGCTGCGGTCGAGCACAACCGGGGCCGATTCGCCGCAGCGCTGGGCGCGATGCCGCTGTTCCTGCGGCAAGTCCATGGGATCACCGTGCTGCGGCTGACCCGCGCCGATCTCCAAGATCGCGCGGCGCAACGCGACGCGGATGCCAGCGTCACCACCGAAGCCGGCTTGGCCTGCACGGTCCTCGTCGCCGATTGCCTGCCGGTGCTGTTCGCGGCGCCGGGCGCGCGCGCGGTCGGCGCGGCACACGCTGGGTGGCGTGGGCTCGCGGCGGGAGTCCTCGAGGCAACGCTGGCCCGAGTCTGCGAAGCCGCGGACTGCGAAAGCGTGCAGGTGCAATGCTGGATGGGTGCGTGCATCGGGCCGCGCCGCTTCGAAGTCGGCGTCGACGTCCTGCAAGCGTTCGGCAGCGCGCCGGCAGGCGATCTCGGCGCGGGCGCCCCGCTTGGATTCGAGCCGCGTGGCAACGGCAAGTGGCTCGCCGATTTGCCATCTCTGGCGCGCACCCGCCTGCGCGCGGCGGGTGTGACCGCGATTCATGGCGGGCAGTGGTGCAGCGTCGAAGGTGCGGACCGCTTCTTCTCTTACCGCCGCGAGGGTGTCACCGGCCGCATGGCCGCGGCGATCTGGATCGAGCGCTGAGCGGTTGCGCAACCGCTGAGTTTTCACCGGCGGGTAAGCCCGCTAGGTTAGAAACCTGCACCGTCTGAAAATACCTCGACGATCCACCGATCGCAGCATCTCCCATGAATCCAACATCCGAATTGCCGCTGACCCTGCCCCAGCAGGCCTTGGCCGACCTGCAAGGGCGCTACCTCGCAGAAGCCACGAATCTGTGGAACCATGCGCTTCAGGCCCTGCAGACGGGCCCCGCCGGCCCGGCCGGCGCGCAGCCGCCGAAGATCGACGACCGGCGCTTTGCCGCCAGCGACTGGGCCGCGCAACCCTTCAGCGCCTACACGGCGCAGATGTATTTGCTGAACGCCCGCACCTTGATGGCCATGGCAGACAGCGCCGAGGGCGACCCGAAGGCGCGTCAGAAGTTGCGCTTCGCGGTGCAGCAGTGGGTCGACGCGGCGGCACCGAGCAACTACCTCGCGCTGAATCCGGAAGCGCAGCGCAAGGCCCTCGAGACCCAGGGCGAAAGCATCGCCAAGGGCTTGCAGCAACTGCTCGACGACATGCGCCAGGGCCACATGTCGCAAACCGACGAGAGCGCGTTCCAGATCGGCGTCAACGTCGCCACGAGCGCCGGCAGCGTGGTGTTCGAGAACGATCTGTTCCAGCTCATCGAGTACCGGCCGTTGACGCCGCAAGTCCACGAGCGGCCGATGCTGTTCGTGCCGCCGTGCATCAACAAGTTCTACATCCTCGACCTGCAACCCGAGAACTCGCTGATCCGCTACACGGTGGAGCTGGGGCATCGTTTGTTCGTGGTCAGTTGGCGCAACCCCGATGCCGGACTGGCGACGCTGACCTGGGACGACTACATCGAAGACGCGGCGATCTGCGCGATTGAGCGCGTGCAGGAAATCAGCGGTAGCGACAAGATCAACGCGCTCGGGTTCTGCGTCGGCGGCACGATTCTCAGCACCGCATTGGCCGTGCTCGCGGCGCGCGGCCAGCGCCCGGTGGCGAGTCTGACGCTGCTGACGACCTTGCTTGATTTCACCGACACCGGTGTGCTCGACGTCTTCATCGACGAGGCGATGGTGCAAACGCGCGAACTCACGCTCGGCCCGGACAGCCCGGGCGGCGGCAACTTGCTCAAGGGCCAGGAGCTGGCCACGACGTTCAGCTTCCTGCGCCCCAACGACCTGGTGTGGAACTATGTCGTGGGCAAGTACCTGAAGGGCGAAACGCCGCCGCCCTTTGACTTGCTCTACTGGAACTCCGACAGCACGAATCTGCCCGGGCCCATGTTCTGCTGGTACCTGCGCAACACCTACCTCGAAAACAAGCTGATCCAGCCTGGCGCCTTGCAGGTGTGTGCCGAACCGATCGACTTGCGCTCCATCAAGTTGCCGACTTACGTCTACGCCTCGCGCGAAGACCACAT
>JANOLA010000387.1:0-2044 GCA_031419535.1 Burkholderiales bacterium
GCTCCATCGAAGCCTCGGAGGTCCGATCGTCCATGCGCGTGGCGCCGCGTTCGCTGACGGTAACTTGCAGTGTTTCGCCCACGACCTCGGCAGCGTTCGCCGCCAGGCTCGCCACGGGACAAGTGCAGGTCATGTCACCCACGGTGCGAAAGCGCACCTGTGCGGTTGCTATCGATTCGCCGGGCAAGGCGGGCGTGACGTCGGTCAGCGGCACCAGCAAGCCCTTGCGGCGGATCACTTTGCGCGGGTGGCTGTAGTACAGGCTCGGTAACGCGATCGATTCGCGCGCTATGTAGAGCCACACGTCGAGTTCGGTCCAGTTGCTGATCGGGAACACGCGCATGTGTTCGCCCGGTTTGATGCGCGTGTTGAACAGCGTCCACAGTTCGGGGCGCTGCTCTTTGGGTTGCCATTGCCCGAAGCCGTCTCGATGCGAAAAGATGCGCTCCTTGGCGCGCGCCTTTTCTTCGTCGCGCCGCGCGCCGCCGATCAGCGCGTCGAAGCGGTGCGCCTCGATCGCTTCCAGCAACGCCACGCTCTGGTGGCCGTTGCGCGACTCTTGCGCGTGCGACAGCCGCACCGTGCCGCGCCGGATCGAGTCTTCCAGGTGGCCGATGACGAGCCGTTCGCCCGTCTCGGCGATGCGCCGGTCGCGAAACTCGATCACCTCGGGGAAGTTGTGGCCCGTGTCGACGTGCAGCAGCGGAAACGGCAAGCGGCCCCTGAATTCGCCCGCACCGGCGTCCCGGCTCTTGAACGCCTTCTCGGCCAGGTGCAGCACGACGCAGGAGTCTTTGCCCGCCGAGAACAACAGCGCCGGACGCTCGAACGCCGCAGCCGTTTCGCGCAAGATGAAGATCGCCTCTTCCTCGAGCCAGTCGAGATGGCTGTGGTCGATAGCGGGCAGCAACTGTTCGAGTCGAGCCGGCGCGTTCATGCCGCAACTCCCTCGGTGCGAGAGTGCGCCTGGGCGACGTGCAAACCGCATTCCTTGGCGGCATCGGCCTCCCACCACCAGCGGCCCGAACGAAACTCTTCGCCCACCGCGATGGCGCGCGTGCACGGCGCGCAGCCGATGCTGGGCATGAACAGGTCGTGCAGCGGGTTGTAGGGAACCTCGTGCGTCGCGATGTAGTGCCACACGTCGGCCCAGCTCCAGTCCGCCAGTGGGTTGATCTTGGTGCGGCCCTGCGCGTCAGCTTCGCGGAAGGCCACGCCGTCGCGCGCGTTCGACTGTTCGCGCCTCAGGCCCGTGATCCAGGCGCTTGCACCGTCGAGCATTCGTGCCAGGGGTTCGAGCTTGCGCAGCGCGCAGCAGGCCTTGCGCAGCTCGATGCTTCGGACCATCGCGGTCTCGCCGTGGCTGCGAACGAAGTGAAGGACGGATTCGTTCGGCGGCGCGAAGCGCTTCACCTTGACCGAGTAGCGTTGCTCGATGCGCGGGATCAACTGCAGTGTTTCGCTGTGGAGCTGGCCGGTGTCGAGTGTCGCGATCGAAATGTTCAGGTGATGGCGCGCGATCATGTCGGTGATCACCATGTCTTCGGCACCCAGGCTGGTGGCCTGCACGATGTGCGCGCCATGCTCCAGCCCCGCGACTTGCAGGACCGTGATGGCATGGGTGACGCGCTCTGCGTAGTTCGCGGTGGCCCGCGCGTAGAGGTCGACGGCGCTCATATCGACGCCCCCTGATTGACGAATTCGGGCTCGGACTGCAACGCCAGCGCGGCGGCGGCGCCGGGCGGCATCGCGAACAAAGGGCGGCCTTGTTGCACGTCACCCTGATAGTGACCGCGAAAGAAACCCAGCGCACGTTCGGCAACGTCAATCGACTGGTCGGAGCGCAGCACGGCGGAGTCGAAGCCGGTGCGCTGCAACAGCGCAAGCATGTCCGCGACGACTTCGCCGGTGGCGCGAATCTCATTCTTGAAGCGATAGCGCGAGCGCAACAAGCGCGCCTGGCTGTAAGCGCGGCCGTCGGTCCATTTGGGAAAGTGCAGCGCGATCAGCGACAAGCGCCCGAGGTCGGCGACGATGTCTTCAA
>JANOLA010000388.1:0-6981 GCA_031419535.1 Burkholderiales bacterium
AGCGCGTCTTGCGTATGCGGAAACTCGCAAATAGCATCACCCGCGAACGCACACGCCCGAAGCCTCGGGCATCGCGGAACCTTCTTTCTTCTGGGTCAGCGACACGCCGTTCTTCACAGCGACGATTTCGGCGACGATAGCCACGGCGATCTCGGCGGGCGTCTTGCTGCCCAGATCGAGCCCGATCGGGCCGTGGAGTCGGCAAATTTCGGCAGCCGACAGGTCGAACAGCGCGAGCCGCTCCTTGCGCTTCGCGGTGTTGCCGCGCGAGCCGAGTGCGCCGACGTAAAACGCCGGCGACTTCAGCGCCTCTAACAGCACCATGTCATCCAACTTGGGGTCGTGCGTCACCGCGATCACGGCGCTGTGCGGGTCGAGTTGCAGCTCGGTCACCAGGTCGTCAGGCATGGCCTTGCTGAACGTCGTGTTCGGGATGTCCCAGGTGAGGTGGTATTCCTCGCGCGGGTCGCAGCAGATCACTTCGAAGTCGAGCGCGAGCGCCATCTGCGCGACCGTGCGCGAAAGCTGCCCGGCGCCGATGATCAGCAAGCGCCAGCGCGGGCCGAACAGCGCACGCAGGGTGTTGCCGTTGAACGCAAACACCTCGCCGCGCGACGCGGGTTCGATCGTCACCTTGCCGGTGTCGAGGTCGAGCCGGCGCGCGACGAGTTCATGACGCGCGGTGCGTTCCAGCACCTCGGTGATCCATGCCGTCTCCCCCAGTGGCTCTTGCACCAGGCGCAAATTGCCGCCGCAAGGCAGGCCGAAGCGGGCCGCTTCTTCTTTCGTCACGCCATAGGTCACCAGCGATGGTTTGCCGACGCGCTCGCCATGGCGCACGCGTTCGATCAGGTCGTCTTCAACGCAGCCACCCGAGACCGAACCCGCGACCTGACCGTCGTCGCACATCGCGAGCAACGCGCCGGGCGGGCGCGGCGCCGAGCCCCAGGTTTCGATCACCGTCACGAGCCAAACGCCGCGGCCTTGGGCGCGCCAGTCGCGCGCCTGGGTCAATACCTGCAAGTCAAGACTGTCCATCGCCTGCTCCCGTGTTCGCGAATGCCACGTCAGCGAATTGTGCCCGCCCGGGCCGGCGCGCCACGCAGCGCTTTCCCGAGGTCGGCCAAGCTCGCCAGGTTGTGCACCGGCAAGTGGCGATCGACATGCGCGAGCAGCGTTCGCACCCCGGCGGCGCGCGGCTCGAAACCGGCAAAACGCAGCAGCGGATTGAGCCAGACGACTTGATGCGCGCTGCGCTGCAGTTGCGCGGCGGCGGAATCGAGCAAGCCGCCGTCGTCGCGCTCCAGCCCGTCGGTGACGAGCAGCACCGCCGCGTTGCCGCCCAGCACGCGGCGCGCCCAGCGCCGGTTGAATTCATCCAGGCTGCTCGCAATGCGCGTGCCGCCTTTCCAGTCGTGCACCACCGCGTCGGCGAGCTTCAGCGCCACGTCCGGGTCGCGGTGCTTCAGGCAGCGCGTGATGTTGGTGAGGCGGGTGCCGAACGTGAAGGTCTGAACCCGCAGGTAGCGCCGCGTCAAGCCGTGCACGTAGTGCAGGAACAGCCGCGAATAGCGCTCCATCGAACCCGAAATGTCGAGCAGCACGACGAGCGGCGGCCACTCGGTGCGCGGCCGCGTGAACGCGGGCAGCAGCGTTTGCGGCTGGCGCGCCATGTGCTGCAAGCTGCGGCGCAGGCTCAGCGTGCCGCGCGCACTTGCCTCGTGGCGGCGCATGCGCACCGGCTGCACCGGCAGCGGCGCGCTTTCGGCGAGCTTCTTCGCGAGCTCGTACTCAGCGGTTGTCATGCTCTCGAAGTCGGCCTGCTGCAGCCGTTCGCGCTCGGAGAAACTGAACCGGGTTTCGAACTGGATTTCTTCCTTCGCGGTGTTGTTCGCCGGGTTCGGCGGCGGCGCCTTGGCCGGTACCGCGAGCGCTTCGGCGAGCCGGTTCGCGCGCGGCGGGCGCAGCTTCTCGCCGCGGCCGCCGATCTTGGGCAGCAGCAGGATCATCATCTGCTCGAGCAGCTTCGGGTCGCGCCAGAACGCGTCGAACGCGGCGTCGAACAGCACCTGTTGTTCGTGGCGGTCGAGCATCACGGCGCTCAGCGCCGCGCGCACGTCTTCACGCCGGTCCAGGCCGATCGCCTCCACCGCCGCGATGGCCGCGAGCACGCGGTCCGGCCCGACGGCCATGCCGGCGTCGCGCAGCACGCGCGAGAAGTGGACGATGTTGTCGGCGAGCATGGTCCCGTCATCCCGGCGAACGCCGGGATCCACCTTGTGCCAAGCACAATCCCAGCAGTGGATCCCGGCTTGCGCCGGGATGACGGTGGGTGCGTCGGCGCATCAAGATCCGCATCGGGGCTTACTCCAACAACGCCCGCGCTCGCAATTCGTCGAGCAGCTTCGCGGTGTCGCCGCCTTGCAGCTTGGCGATGTCGTCCTGGTACTTGAGCAGCACGCCAAGCGTGTCACTCACCGTGGCCGGGTCCAGCCGCATCGCGTTGAGCGCGACGAGCGCATTCGTCCAGTCGATCGTCTCGGCCACACCCGGCGCCTTGAACAGATCGAGCGTGCGCATGCGTTGCACGAACTCCACCACCTGCCGGTACAGGCGCTCGTTCGCGCCGGGCGCTTTGCGCCGCACGATGTCGAGTTCGCGTTCCACATCTGGGAACTCGACCCAGTGGTACAGGCAGCGGCGCTTCAGCGCGTCGTGAATTTCGCGCGTGCGGTTGCTGGTGATGATCGTGATCGGCGGCGCCACGGCGCGGATCGCGCCGAGCTCGGGAATCGTGATCTGGTTTTCGGCCAGCACTTCGAGCAGGAAGGCGTCGAACGGTTCGTCGGCGCGGTCGAGCTCGTCGATCAGCAGCACCGGCGAGCGCTGCTGCGTCAGGGCTTGGAGCAGCGGCCGCTCGATCAGCATGGACCGCGAATAGAGGCTGTGCGCCAGACGTTCGCGTTCGGCGGCGCCGGTCACGGTGTGCGCCGCTTCGGCCAAGCGAATCTCGACCATCTGGCGCGCGACATTCCACTCGTACGCGGTCTGCGCGATGTCCAGCCCTTCGTAGCACTGCACGCGCAGCAGCAGCGTGCCCAGGCTGCTGGCGAGCGTCTTCGCGAGTTCGGTCTTGCCCACGCCAGGCTCGCCTTCCAGGAACAGCGGGCGCTGCAACTTCAGACTGAGGAACAGCGCGGTCGCGAGGCGCCGGTCGCAGAGGTAGTTTTCCGCCGCGAGCAGCGAAATCACGGCGTCCACCGAGTCGGGCAATTTCAGTTCGTTCAGCGTCGATGGTATTGCCGTCATGGCAGGGTTTTCACTTCGAGTGTCGGGCCAGCCCGAATACTGCCTGATATCCGTCGGCGGTGCGCGCGAGCAGGGCCTGGCTCAGGGCTCGCAACCCCTCACCCCAACCTTCTCCCAGAGGGAGAGGGAGCAACCCGCGCTCCCGCGAGACCGGCGCTCAGCGCGCCAGCGCCGCAGCGACGGCGCGCGAGGCCATCACGCTGATCATCGCTGCACGGTAGGTCGCGGTGCCGTGGATGTCGCCGTTGATGCCTTCCGTGCTCACTTTCACCGCCTTCGCGGCCTCGGGCGTGAAGCTCTTGGACAGCGCCTCTTCGATCGGCTTGCAGCGGAACACCGAGCTCTTCGCACCCGTGACCGCCACTCGAACGCCGCCCGAACCCTGACTCACGAACACGCCCACCAGCGCAAAGCGCGACGCCGGTTGCTTGAACTTGATGTAGGCCGCCTTGGCGCCCGTCGGAAAGCTCACCGCGGTGATGATCTCGCCCGCCTTGAGCGCTGTCTCGAACAGCCCGGTGAAGAAGTCTTCCGCGGCGATTCCGCGCTGGTTCGTCTTCACCGTCGCTCCCAGCGCCACCAAGGCAGCCGGGTAACACGCCGCCGGGTCGGCATTGGCGACCGAGCCGCCGATCGTTCCCATGTTGCGCACCATCGGGTCGCCGATGCCACCGGCCAGTTCCGCCAGTGCCGGCAGCGCCTTGCGCACTTCGGCCGAGTTGGCGACGCTCGCGTGTGTCGTCATCGCGCCGATCACGACATTGCTGCCGTCGATGCGAATACCCTTCAGTTCGGCGATGCCGCTCAGGTCCACGAGCCGCTCGCTCGACGACAGCCGAAGCTTCATCGCCTGCACCAGGCTTTGGCCGCCGGCCAGGTAACGCGCGTCGCCACTGAAAGCGGAGGCCGCCGCCGCCGTGCTGGCAGGCCGTTGGTAGTCGAAGCTGTACATGTGATTCCTCCTCAATTCCTATCAGGCCACGTTGTTCGCAGCGCGCCAGACGCGCTCGGCCGTCGCCGGCATCGCGATGTCTTTCACGCCCAGCGCGTCGGTCAGCGCATTGATGAAGGCCGGCGGCGAGCCGATCGCACCGGCCTCGCCGCAGCCCTTCACACCGAGCGGATTGTGCGTGCACGGCGTGTTGGTGGTGTCGACCGTGAAACTCGGCAGGTCGTCGGCGCGCGGCATCGTGTAGTCCATGTACGAACCGGTGAGCAACTGGCCGGTCTGCTTGTCGTAGACGCAGCCCTCCACCATCGCCTGCCCCAGGCCCTGCGCCAGGCCGCCGTGCACCTGGCCGGAGACGATCATCGGGTTGACGATGTTGCCGAAGTCGTCGACCGCGGTGAACCTGTCGACTCGCGTGCGCCCGGTGTCGGCATCGACCTCGACTTCGCAGATGGAGCTGCCGGCTGGGTAGGTGAAGTTGGTCGGTGGCTCCTCATTCGCTGGTGCAGCGCAACGGCGCGGCTTCGCTTGCGGTTGTTCGGCCAATGCCACGCGCTGTCGCGTTGGGGCTTCCCCTATGACGTGGCGTGCATAGCCAAAATTAGAGCAGTCGATTGAACGCCTCAGCAGCTTGGTCGCTGTTCGCGAAGGCGAAGTGCGCCACCGAGCAGGTCAGGGAGCCGCGAATCCGTGTCGCGCCAGCACCTCCTTCTCCGTCGGACCGAGCAGAAACTCGACGAACCGCCGCGCCTCGTCCGGCGCGCCGTTCAGCAGCGAGACGCCGTAGCTCGCGCCGACGTTCACCGCCTCGGGCACCTCAATGCGCCTGAGCGCCGGCTGCTCGCGCTGCGCCGCCACGACATTGGTGCAGTAGGTGATGAACACCGGGGCGAAGGCACGGCTACTTGTCCGCATTGGGGAAGAACAGTTGTTCGCCGCTGAACTTGTAGCCCGCGATCGTGGCCTGCCCGTCGGCGGACACCAACCAATCGGCGAACTGCTGCGCGAGGTCGCGCTTCACATGGGGGTGCTTCGCCGGATTCACGACGATCACGCCGTACTGGTTGAACAGGCGCCGGTCGCCCTCGACCAGAATGCCCAAGTCGCCGCGGTTCTTGAACGACAACCAGGTGCCACGGTCGGTGAGCGCGTAGGCGGAGGTGCTGGAGGCCATGTTCAGCGCCGGGCCCATGCCGCAGCCACACTCCTTGTAGCCGGCAAGCTTGCCGACCGGCGTGTCGAGGCCGGCAGCCTTCCAGTAGCGCAGTTCGGCGGCGTGGGTGCCGCTCTTGTCGCCGCGCGAGATGAAACTCGCGGACGCGGACGCGGACGCGCCGAGCTTCTTCAGGCCCTCGACGACGTCGTTGCCCTTCACTCTCGCCGGGTCCGCCTTCGGGCCGACAATCACGAAGTCGTTGTACATCACGGCGCGGCGCGCGATGCCAAACCCGTCGGCGACGAATTTGTCTTCGGCTGCATGATCGTGCACGAACAGCAGGTCGGCGTCGCCGCGCCGGCCCATGTCGAGCGCCTGGCCGGTGCCGAGCGCGACGACCCGAACGTCGATGTTCGTCGCGCGCTTGAAAGCCGGCAGCAGGTGCGCGAACAGGCCCGACTGCTCGGTGCTCGTGGTCGACGCCATCACGAAGAACTTGTCTTGCGCGGCGGCGCTGCCGGCGCTGCCGGCGAGCGCGGCCGCGGCTACAACGCCGAAAGCGCCCAACGCGCCCAAAGCCCGCAGCGCGATCCGGCGCGCAGCCGCCGCTTCGTTTATTCCAGTCATTCCAGTTTCCATCCCATCTCTCCTTTGACAAACAAATTGGCCTGAGCGCTCAGCGCTTCCAAGCGGTCGCTGAAAAATTCTTCCGTCGCCACATCGACGTGGATCTCGCCCTGCTCCAGGTAGACGACGCGGCTCGCGAGGCGCTTGGCCTGACCCAGGTTGTGCGTGCTCATCACGAGCGTCATGCCCTCGTTCGAGAAGCCCGCGAGCAGCGCCTCGACTTCCTTTTTCGCGGAGGGGTCGAGGCTCGCTGTAGGCTCGTCGAGGAACAGCACGCGCGGCTGCACCGCCCAGGCGCGCGCGAGCGCGAGGCGCTGCTGCTGGCCGCCGGAGAGCGCGCGCGCCGGCCTGCCCCCCAGATCGAGCAGACCGACTCGCTTCAGCGCCGTCTCCAGGCGCAAAGGCCACGCGGCTCGCGCAACGCCCGCGAGCCACAGCGACAGACGCAGGTTGTTCGCGACACTGAGGCGCAGCATGAATGGCCGTTGATAGACCATGGCCTGCAATCCGTCTCGCTCGCTGATCGCTTCGGCGATCGCATCACCCACGACCCGCGAGCCTCGATGCGCCAGCATGCCGTGCAAGGCGCGCAGCAGCGTCGTCTTGCCGGAGCCATTTTCGCCGACGAGCGCGATGAAGTCGCCCCGGTGCACGTCGAGGTTCACCTTGCTCAACGCCTGCACCACGCCGAAGCGCACCGAGACATCGCGCAGGCTCAGCAGGGGCACCACCGGTTGCGCCGGGCCCAATCCGCCGCCAGCACCCGAGGCGCGTGCACCCGAATCAGCCGACGCACTCGCGGCCAGCGCGGCCGGCGCCCTCATCGCACCCCCGCCAACGCCGAGCCCTGGCCGCGCTGCGCGAAGCTCAGGCCCAGGTTCAACAGGCCGACGACGAGCAACAGCACGATGCCCAGCGCCATCGCCAGAGGCAGGTCGCC
>JANOLA010000389.1:0-8315 GCA_031419535.1 Burkholderiales bacterium
GCGCGGGGCGGGCGGCGGGCCCTCCCGCACCGGCCGGGGGGCCCCCGCCCCCCCCGCGCCGAGGTCCGCATGCAGGCCCAACGTTCAAAGGGCCGCAACGGGCGAGAAGCAGTCCTCGCACAGCATCGTTCTCGCGTCGCAGGCTGCACGAACCGCGGCGGAGCGGCAGAAGTGAGCGCCGTGCTGGCAGCCGATTCGAGCACCGCCTCCTCAGGCGGCGTGTGGAGCGCGGCGTGGCGGCGCTTCAGCACTGATCGCGTCGGCCTTGTCTCGCTGGCCATCGTCGCCGCATTCTTCGTATTGATCCTGGCGTCCGCGTCTGGCCTGGTCGCGCGCAATTGGCAACAGGAAGTGGGAGTGCCTAACGCGCCGCCGCACTTCGTCGGACCGGCGCCGCCTCTAGAGGCGAGCGGCATCGTCCAGCCCAAGGGGCCGAACGTCGACATCTCGGATGTGGACCCACTCGCACCGCGCTACAAGGAATGGGCCGAGCGCGCCGCGCAGCTCAAGACGGTCGAGACGATCAAGAGCGAAACGCTGCCGTTCGGCGGCGACCGCCTCGGCCGCGACGTGCTCGCCAAGGCCGTGAAGGGCGCTGAAATTTCGATCATGGTCGGCGTGCTCTCCGCCGTGGTCGCCACGCTGATCGGCACCTTGCTCGGAGCGCTCGGTGGGTTTTTCGGCGGCAAGTTGGGCGATCTGCTCGAGTGGGTCTACAACGTGTTCACGTCGATCCCCGGGATCTTGCTGATCTTCACGTTCGCGGCGGTGCTGAACCGCGCCGACGCGATCATCCCCAAGGGTGTGTGGAGCATCGTCATCATCCTCGGCCTCACCGGCTGGACCGGCATCTACCGCCTGGTGCGCGCCGAGTTCATGAAACACGCGGTGCGCGAATACGTGCGTGCGGCCGAGGCCATCGGCGCGAGCACGTTCTCGCGCATGTTCCGGCATATCCTGCCAAATGTCAGCCATGTCGCGCTGGTGCAGTTGTCGATCTACGCGGTGGGCTTCATCAAGGCCGAAGTGATCTTGTCGTACCTGGGCCTGGGCGTCGCGGTGGACCAGGTGAGCTGGGGCACCATGCTCGCCGAGGCGCAAAGCGAACTGATCCTCGGCCACTGGTGGCAGCTCGCCGCGGCCACCGCCTTCATGGCGGTGTTCGTGACCGCGTTTTCGCTCTTCACCGACGCGCTGCGCGACGCGCTCGACCCCAAGCTGCGCGGTCTCGAATAAGCCGCGCCGACGCAACCCCGATGCTGCTCACGATCAAAGACCTGCGCGTTGCATTTCGCCTTGGCAAGGTGGGCGGCGTCACGCAGCGCGTGCAAGCGGTCGGGCGCGGCGTTGGTGACCAAGCCATCGGCGTGAGTTTCGACTTGCCGGAGAACCGCACGCTGGCCCTTGTCGGCGAATCCGGCTCGGGCAAGAGCGTCACGGCGATGTCGATCCTGAACCTGCTGCCCGACAACGCCGAACGCCGCGGCGCGATCACGTTCCAGGGCCGCGACATGATGGCCACCGACCTGCAGGACTTGCAGCGCGTTCGCGGCAAGGACATTGCTTGCGTGTTCCAGGACCCGCTCACGTCGCTGAACCCGGTGTTCAGCGTCGGCGCGCAAATCTGCGAGCCGCTCATCAAGCACCTCGGCCTGAGCCGCCGCGCCGCGATGGAGCGTGCGCAGGCGCTGCTCAACGAAGTCGGCCTGCCCGAGCCGAAACGGCGCCTTGCCTCCTACCCGCACGAACTGTCGGGTGGGCAGCAGCAGCGCGTGATGATTGCGATCGCCATTTCCTGCGAGCCCAAACTGCTGATCGCCGATGAGCCGACGACGGCGCTCGATGTGACGATCCAGCGCCAGATCATGGAGTTGCTGGCCACGCTCAAGCAGAAGCACCGCATGAGCATGCTGTTCATCAGCCACGACCTCGGCGTGGTGGGCGAGATCGCCGACCATGTGGTGGTGATGCGCGAAGGCACGGTGCGCGAGCAGGGTCCGGTGGCGCAAATTTTCAGCGCGCCGCAGGATGCCTACACCAAGGCGCTGCTCGCGTGCCGGCCGACGTTGGAGCAGCGCAGCGCACGCCTGATGGTGATCGACGACCACATCGGCGGCGCGACGGCCGGCGCCGCGGCCGCGGCGAAGGATGCCAACGCGCCGGTCGTGATCGAGGCGACGAATCTGTCGAAGAGCTTCTGGCTGCGCAAGGGCGTGTTCGGCCGCAAGGAGTTCAAGGCCGTGGTTGACGCGAGCTTCACATTGCGGCGTGGCCATACGCTGGGCATCGTCGGCGAATCGGGCTCGGGCAAGACGACGCTCGGCCTGACGCTGCTGCGCCTGCACGAGGTGAGCGGCGGGCCGCAGCAAGGGCGCGCCTTGTTCGACGGCCGCGACCTGCTGGCCATGGGCAAGGCCGAAATGCTGGCGATGCGGCGCCGCCTGCAGGTCGTGTTCCAGAACCCGTATGCGTCATTGAACCCACGCTTCACCGTGGCGCAGACGCTGACCGAGCCGATGCTGATCCACGGCATCGGCAGCAGCGCCGCCGACCGCGAAGTGCGCGCGAAAGCACTGCTCTCCAAGGTGGGCTTGCCCGAGAGCGCGCTGCACAAGTACCCGCACGAGTTTTCCGGCGGCCAGCGCCAGCGCATCGCGATCGCGCGCTGCCTGACGCTGAACCCCGAAGTGCTGGTGCTCGACGAGGCCGTGAGCGCGCTCGACGTCTCGGTGCAGGCGCAGGTGCTGAACCTGTTGCGCGACCTGCAAGACGAACTCGGCCTGTCCTACATCTTCATCAGCCACGACCTCGCCGTGGTGCGCTTCATGGCCGACGAAGTGATGGTGATGAAGGACGGCGCAGTGGTGGAGCAGGCGAGCGTGGAGCAGATCCTGGATGCGCCGCGTGAGGAATACACGAAGCGTTTGCTCGGAGCCATCCCGCGCGGGTACCGCGCGGCTGCGTAGACCTTCGCGGGGCTACCGGGCAGCGGCGTAGGCCCACTTGCCGGCATCGCGCGACAGCGCGGTCGTTGCGTCGATCGACCGACAGATTCGGTCGCACTCATGACGCTCTGGCTCCGCGGCGTGCCGCGATTTGTTCGCCCGACGTCGAAGGCTCGGTGATATTGCGCGAAGCGCATGCAGCGCCAGCCTATTCGATGGCGGCACGAAGCTTGCACGTCTCAATCGTGAGGGCGACCACCGGCGCGTCTCCACGGCCCGGCTGCAGCGCCCCGAACCAGGGAGCCACTGCCATGACGCCGAAACCCCCCGTGCACCGGATCGATCCATCCGCCAGGCGCGGCAACGGGCCGAGTTGTCGCGGTGGCGCCTCTTCGCTGTTGCGTCTGTCGCGGCCGATGCAATCCCCGAACGCGCCGCGCCATCCGGGTTGGCTGCAGCGCGCATTGGCGCATTTCGGCGCCGACGAGACTCGGCAGCAGACGGCGTTCGGCGTCAGCCAATTCGGCGTCGGCTCCACCGGCTGAGAGGTTGAGGAGGCGCTGCGGCGCTTCAGCCGCGCAATGACGCGGTGACCGTCAGGCACGAAGCGGCCTGGTTGCGGTCGTCAGCGTCGGTGACGAGCGTCAACTCCAGCGTCTCGCCGTCCGCGAGCAGCGTCGCCGCGATGCCTTCCACTTTCCAGCGGCCTTCCAGGCGCCGCAGCGAGTTCATGCGGCCGTCGGCGCCGACGATGCCGATGGCAGAGCCGACGCAAGTGCCGTCGAGATAGCTGTCCTTGGTGGCTTCGGCCGCCGCGCTGAACACCCAGCCGCCCTCCGGCAGTGGCGCGGCGTCGGTGAAGCCAAGTGGCACATCGTCGATCGTGCCGAGCTCATGGTCCACGAGCGACAGCGCCCGCGGCGCGGCGCCGCCGCGGCCAAGCAGCCACGGCCAGGCATCGCCCCAGGCGAAGTGCATTGCGACGCTGCGCGCCGCGCCACGATTCGCGCGTTGCAGCAGCACCAACTCATCGCCGAGTTGCAGGCCGCCTTCGATGTTCAGATCGCCCAGCTCGCGCCGCAGCGGCTCGTACAGCGCCGCCAGGTCGATCAGGCGAGGTGCATCCTTCAGCTCGCCTTGCGCATCGAACGGCAAGATCACGCCCGTCTGCCGGTTCGGACGCGAGCCCGAACCGAGCGCCAGCAAGGCGCCGAAGGGCAGATCGCTAAACGCCGGCAGCTCGATCAGCGTTTCGAGATCCGGTTTCGCGGCCTTGCGGCGTTTGGGTTTGTCGGGCAATTCGCCCGCGAACAAGCGCAACCAACGGCCTTCGCTCGAACCTGGGGCATCGAACACCGCGAGGTGGTGTTCGTCGTCGGCGATCACATAGAGCCGGCCCCCGCGCCGCACCAGACCGCTGGCGGCGCTCAAGCGCGCGCCGGGCGTTTCTCCCGCGCCGGCGACGCGCAGCTCGGTGCGGGACTGGATCTTCAACACAGGCGTCATCGCATCCTGTCGCGGTTCGTGCGTCCTGTCGCCGAGAGCCTCACGCCGCGAGCCGTGCCAGGCCTTGGACAGTGGCCAGACAAGCCTGCGCCGCTTCACGGCCCTTCACGACGAAATGCTCGCCGAAATAGCGCCGGTGCTCGTCATGCTCATGAAAATTCTTCGGCGTCAGCACCGCCGAAATCACCGGAACGCCGGTGTCGAGCTGCACCCGCATCAGCCCCGAGATCACCGCGTCGGCGACGAACTCGTGGCGGTAGATGCCGCCGTCGACGACCAGGGCGCAGCCGACGATCGCCGCGTAGCGGCCGCTGCGTGCGAGCGTCAATGCGTGCAGCGGGATTTCGAACGCGCCGGGCACGTCGAACACATCCACCCGCGGCGGTGGATCGGCGCCGCGCGCGATCTCGGTGAGAAAGCTGTCGCAGGCGCGCTGCACGATGTCGGCGTGCCACTGCGCGCGGATCAGCGCAAAGCGCCAAGGAGGCGCGGCGCCACGCGGCTCGGCGAGCGCGCGCGTGGAAGAACGATCGGAAGACGTTGGAAGCTGATTCATGGTGTTCCCTTGAACAGACGGTTGCCAGAATCAGGGCGCACGCAGCGCAGCGCCTTGGCCTTGGCGGCAGCAAGGCGACGCACCAACGCGCTCTCTTTCATCCGGACTGTGACCGTCGGCTTCGGATTGACACCGAATCTGCTGACCCCGATTCGCAGAGACGCGAACCGGGCGCTCGCGGGCTCGTGCGCCGGCCTCTCGGCCACCGCCATCACCGCCGGTGGGGAATTTCGCCCCGCCCTGAGAACGCTGCCATGGATCGGAACCCACGGCAGGGCGATGATATTCCCTGGAGGCTGAAGTCACCGGGCTTCGTGGCCGGCGAGTGGGCTTGCGCGCCTCCGTCAGGGTGAAGTCTTCAGCGACTTTTCGAGAAAGCGCTCGAGCCGGCTGTAGTAGTCGGTGTGGTTCACGGGATTGACAAAACCATGCCCCTCATCGGGGTAGTACTGCGTTTCCACTGAGACGCCCGCGCGACGGGCGGCGTCGACGAACTTGCGCGCGTGCTCGATCGGAACCCGTCGGTCTGAAGTGCCGTGAGCAAGAAACAGGGGGGCCTTGATTTCAGCGACGCGCTTGAGCGGAGAGCCAGCGTCAAGGCGCGCCGCGTCTTTCACCGGATCGCCGATCAACACAGGCATTCCATACCGGCGGTGGTCCTCTGACAAGTCGCTCCAGCTGATGTCGTACATCAACTGGATGTCGGTGACGCCCGCAAAACTCGCCGCGCAGCGGTACGCGTCCGGGTGTGAAATGGGGCCCATCAAGGCGGCGTAGCCACCATAACTGGCACCGACGATGCAGACCCGCTTCGGGTCGATCAGGCCCTGCTTGGCGGCCCACTGAACCGTATCGACGAGGTCGTCTTGCATGGCGCGGCCCCACTCCTTCCAGCCGGCCTTGAAGTGACGGAAGCCGTAACCCTCGCTTCCCCGGAACTCCGGTTGCAGCACCCGATAGCCGCGCGACGAGAGGAACTGCGCTTCCGCTTCCCAACTCAGGTCGCTTCCGCGTACCCAGGGGCCACCGTGCACCAGCACCACGGCGGGAAGCGGCTTGTCGAGTGCGGCGTCGGCCGGGTGCGTGACGTACACCGGCATTGACAGACCGTCGCGCGCGGCCACGCGATGAAGGGTGCGCCGGCTCTGCGCCGATTCGTCGATCCATGGCCTGGACGCGCCGATCTGCTGAAGCGATGATTTGCTGCGATCGAACAGGAGATATTCGCCCGGCTGGCGGTCCGAACTCGACCGAATCACGATGAACCGGCTTGACTCACAGCGGCCACAGTAGAGACGGTTGCTGCGCCCAGCGGGCAGCGCTGCGTCGATGGCACGTTGGATTCGACCCAATTTGTCGTCGAACCAGTAGCTCATCGGCCGATCGGCCCTGAAGTGCAGTCCGAGCAATCGTTTTGTCTTCGAATCGACTGCAGCCCGCGGATTCAAATCAAACCCGGCCACAAGAACCAACGGTTCGGGGTCGACGCGCTTGGCGATCGGATCGAACTTGTAAAGTCCACTGCTGTCACTTTGCAGCCGTGCGGTCACGAAAGCTTCGCCGCCGCGGTCGACGATCCAAGGCCTGAACCCCTCCACCAGCGGATCGAAATCGGCCACTTCGGTCCACGTCTCGGTGCCGCGGGCCCGCCAATGGATCTTTTCCCGACCGCCACCGTAAGCCGCAAGCAAGCGCGGCTCATGTTCCTCGTCCACGTACCAAGTACGCGTTCCTTCCGGCATGCCGTAGCTCAGATTCTTCAGGAAACCCGTGCTTGTATTCAGCCGCGCCAGTTGAACATGCTTCAGGTCGCCGCCGCTGTCATTCACTCGTCGATAGACGAACACTTCATTGCTTGCATCGTCGATCGTTCCACCGAGGAACCAGCCGTACGGAAGAATGCGCGAGCGAATCGAGGAAGCGGTTTCGTTCATCGCGCGTACCCAAGCGATCAATTGCCGCGACTCCGACCCGTCGAAATTGACCGCAAAAGTACCCGCCTTTCCCTCGCGAACCATCGCCGCGTCGGCCTCGTATGCTTGGTAGACAAGCCGATCGTCGCTGACCCATTGCACGGTGCGAATATCGGCATCGGCGAATCCACCGACGATGCGCGCGTCACCGATCGGGTCGAGCGACATCACGGCCAATCGCTGCCGCCCAGCGGGACTGACAAGCAGCAGGGCCATGCGATTGCCCGACGGCGAGACCACCACGTTGTCGATGATCGGGTGCCTGGTGAAATGCTCGATCGGCGGCGGTGCGCCGACCGCTGAATCGAGGCCCAGAGTTGCCGTGAACAACAGGGCCGAGGCGAGCCCGTTCGCGAAGCTCCCCACTGTCTTCAACATCGCACGTGCTCCCGATCGAAGTCCGCTCCCAGATCAGGAAGCATCGTAGTCGTGGATTCGAACAGGAGCTACGCGCAGTCCTCTGGGTAATACCCCATGCTCACGTCGCGCTGTGCGGCTTGGGGCGCACGCTTCCCAGGCTCCCCAAACCCCCCCCCACCAGGCGTCGACACACAAATCACGTCGCCCGCGGCGATGGCAATGTCCTGGTCCTTTGATAGATGCTCAGGGACATAGGTCACACCACCGCGAACTATCTTCACCTTGTTCACGCCGCCGCTGTCACCGCCCTGCACACCCGGTGGGCCGCTGCGCCCATGGTCCATCACCATCGAGACACGCGCCTCGCCGCGGCGCAACCGGATGCGGTAGTTGACGCCGAAGCCGCCGCGAAACTCGCCCGCACCGCCCGAGCCTTCGTGCAGCGAATACTCCTCGAACAGCACAGGGTAGAGCTGCTCCATGATCTCGATCGGCGTGGTTTTCGAGATGCCGATCGTCGAGCAGCCGTTGCTGATGCCATCGCCCGCCGGGCTGCCGCCGTAGCCGCCGCCGGAGATCACGTACATCACGTAGGCGCGTTGCTTCAACGGGTCGAAGCCGCCGATGCCCAGATTGCCGCTCGTGCCCGCCGGGGCGCCGAACAGTTGATCGGGAATCGCCTGACCGAGCGCCGCGAACACGGCTTCGGCGATGCGCTGGCTCACCTCCGCCGCGCAGCCCGACACCGGGCGCGGGTAGCGTGCGTACAAGAACGTTCCTTCGGGTTCGACGATGTGCAGCGGCGCGAACGTTCCCGCGTTGATCGCGACCTCCGGGAACACATGCTTCACTGCCAGATAGATCGACGACTTGGTCGTCGCGATCACGCTGTTCATCGGACCCTTGCATGGGGGCGACGAGCCGCTCATGTCGAAGCTCAACTGCGCGCCATCGCCTGAACCCGATTTGGTGATG